>NZ_JAKUFX010000055.1:0-33976 GCF_022663635.1 Bacillus cereus group sp. BfR-BA-01356
GGTGGTCGGCAACACTCTATCTACAAATTTAAGTATCTCATAAAAATAGATACTCTTGGGTTTATAGGTACATCCCGTCCCTAAAAAACCTAACTTAATCATACGAGGAGGAAAGATTAAATTAAAAGAAGGGAATACAGTTATTCAAGAAAAAACAATTGAAACAGCAGATATCAATTTACAAGACGTACCAAATGGAATCTATACGGTTGAGATTTCAGGTGGGAAAACGGATAGTATGTACCATTTCAGTACGTATTATGCCTATGTAAAGGAAAAGGATAATAGTTTAACGATTGATGTTAACGAAATGAAAGTGAGCAATTTGGTAAATGAAACGATTCAATTCCTAGGATTAGGAGATGATCAGTTTGCCGAATTAAATACAGACTTAGAACAAAAGCGAGCTGTTTTTACGGTTACTACTAAAATGCCTCATAGCTATTATGCAGGTGAAAAATATGCATCAATAGAGGTGTTTAATGAGAAAGGTGAAAAAATTTATACGAAGGAAATGGAAGGAACAAATGTAACCGTTGTAAAAGATATCATCCCACTAAAAGAAGGATATAGAATTAAAATCTATCATGATGAAGTAAAAAAACGATTAACTAGTAAAGCTACTATTATTAATCCTATGAATAAAACAAATGAATTTATAATGACAAAATGGGGATTGAAAAATACTTATTTGCAAAATAATCCAGAAAAAAATCTTATACAAAGAATTGATGAAGAAATGGAAGCGATTATAGGCAATCCGTTTTTAAAAGAGATACCAATGCAAAAAGTAGAAATGAAAAAGAATGTGTGGATGGCAATAAATATGTTATCAGAACCACAAAAAATAACGTATATAAATAAATATAAAGATAGCTTATATAATGAGTAATTTTTGAGAAATGAATTGAATCTAAAAAGTAGCAAACCAATCTATTAGCCTATGTATATAGAGGTATGAAAAATCGATTGGCTATAGTTACAATTTTTATCTAAGCTTAAAATTGTAAAATACATTTATTTAATTTGATAATACGATTATAAAGGAGTAAAAATATGAAGAATTTCGTAAAGGTAGGTTTAACTACAGGAGTGGTGTTATCGGCGATTATGCCCTATGGAGGAGTACATGCGGCAACAGAAGATTTAAAAGTGGAAACAAAGGAGGATACGTTCCGAACAGGTAATTTAACAGCACCTTCTCAAAAATCAGCAGAAAATGTAGCAAAGGATGCACTAAAAGGAAAAACAGAACAAGCATTATCATCAAAGCAAGTTAATACGGAATCCAAAGTTAATTATAATGTTACGCAAAGTCGTAAATCTTATGATGGTACTACATTGGTACGTCTTCAACAAACGTATGAAGGACGTGATGTATACGGATATCAACTAACAGCACATATTAATGATGATGGTGTACTTACGAGCGTTTCGGGGGATAGTGCCCAAGATCTACAACAACAGGAAGATTTGAAACAACCTATTACTTTATCAGAAGAGGATGCAAAGAAACAGCTTTTCAACATCTATGGAAATGATCTTACATTTATTGAAGAACCAGAAATTAAACAAGTGGTATATGTAGATGAAAATACAAATAAAGCTACAAACGCATATCAAATTACTTTTAGTGCATCTACACCTGAATATGTATCTGGTACAGTATTAATTGATGCTTTTGGTGGTAATCTATTAAAAGAACTCGTTCAAAAATTGGGTATACAAGTAGATAGTAGTATTGTCCAATCTGCGACAGCAAATAAATCACAAGATCCTTCAAAATTAACAGGTACAGGAAAAGATGACTTAGGTATTAATCGTACGTTTGGAATTACGCAGCGAAGTGATGGAACGTACATGCTTGCAGATTATTCTCGTGGTAAGGGAATTGAAACATATACTGCTAATTATAAAGATTATAATAATTATAGAAGAAATGTATGGGGTTATCTCGATGATTTAGTAACAAGTAATTCTACAAATTTTACAGATCCTAAAGCAGTTAGTGCCCATTATTTAGCAACGAAAGTATATGATTTTTATCAAGAAAAATATGGCCGTAACAGCTTTGATAATAACGGACAAAAAGTAATTTCTGTCGTTCATGGTTGGAACACAAATGGTACGAATAAAGGGAATCCTAAGCAGTGGTTTAATGCATTTAGTAATGGGGCTATGCTGGTATATGGAGATCCAATTGTTAGAGCATTTGATGTGGCAGGACATGAATTTACACACGCGGTTACAAGAAATGAGTCTGGACTTGAGTACGCAGGAGAAGCTGGTGCAATTAATGAAGCGTTATCTGATATTTTAGGAGTAGCAGTTGAAAAGTATGCAAATAACGGAAAGTTCAATTGGACAATGGGAGAACAATCTGGTCGTATTTTTAGAGATATGAAAAACCCATCATCTATCTCTTCTAGATATCCGGAGGACTATAGACATTATAATAACTTACCTATTGATGCTGACCACGATCATGGTGGTGTACACACGAACTCTAGCATTATTAATAAAGTAGCTTACTTGATTGCTAGTGGTGGAAACCATAATGGAGTAAACGTACATGGCATTGGAGAAGATAAAATGTTTGATATTTTCTATTATGCAAATACGGATGAATTAAATATGACTTCTAACTTTAAAGAATTAAAAGAAGCTTGTATTCATGTAGCAACGAACTTATATGGTAAAGACTCATTAGAAGTACAAGCTGTCCAACAAGCCTTTAAAGCAGCTTATATTTAATATTATTGTGATGAATTATAAACCCTTTTATTTTAATATAGTGATTAATTTGTATGTATAGACAAAAACCTTGTAGAATTTTTCTGCAAGGTTTTTTTGAATGTTATCCCGCTATTTGCCGGGCAGTAAGACCCTGCCTCAAAATTCAGCGGAAGCAAAGAAGTTAGGTGGGGGTCGGGCTGATTAAAGTTTCACTTTATGTTATATGGTTTTTAGTTAATTAGGATAAAAAATAATCCTATAACTGTATGTAAGAATGTGTAATTTTACACTCTTTTTTATGATAGAAAAGGATACTACGTTAGTAAATATAAAAAGTTAGAAATTATAGTATATAGGGCACTTTTTTGTTCCTATGGAACTTTAAAGTGCGTAATTTTCTTTCTAGTTAATATAGATCATAATGGTATTTACTGGTTGGTTTTAGCTTTACTCTGCTGTTGATGTGATTTTTTAACATTACAATGATTAGAATCAGAATTATCGAGTAGATCTAAATGATGATAATTTCGATTTTTAATTCAGTACAGAGTGAAATAGCTACATAACTTTCGTTTATACGCTTTTGAAAAAAGGGTGAATCTGCTTATTTTCTGTTAAAGATAAGAGAAGTGAACCACAATATAAACGTAATTATTTATTCCAACGTAAGTCAATCATTTAGCACATGAATTTGGAGGGATTTATATGTATATGCAATTAAAAGGAAAAACAGCACTGGTTACTGGATCTACGGCAGGGATTGGAAAAGCAATTGCCACTTCATTAGTAGCGGAAGGAGCTACTGTACTTATTAATGGACGCCGTGAAGAAAATGTTAATCAAACGATAAAAGAAATTCAAGCGCAGTATCCTGATGCTATCCTTCAACCCGTAGTAGCTGATTTAGGAACAGAACAAGGGTGCCAAAATGTGATTGAAAAGTACCCTGAAGTAGACATTCTTATTAACAACTTAGGAATTTTTGAACCTGTAGAATATTTTGATATCCCTGATGAAGATTGGTTTAAATTGTTTGAAGTCAATATTATGAGTGGTGTTCGACTTACTCGCTCATATTTGAAAAAAATGATTGAAAGAAAAGAAGGAAGAGTCATCTTTATTGCTAGCGAAGCAGCTATTATGCCATCTCAAGAAATGGCTCATTATAGTGCGACTAAAACGATGCAACTCTCACTTTCTCGTAGTTTAGCTGAGCTGACGACAGGAACGAATGTGACTGTTAATACTATAATGCCTGGTTCGACTTTAACGGAAGGAGTTGAGACTATGCTAAATAGTCTTTATCCTAATGAGCAATTGACAATAGAAGAAGCTGAGAAGCGATTTATGAAAGAGAATCGACCAACCTCTATTATTCAAAGACTTATTCGACCAGAAGAAATTGCCCATCTTGTCACTTTCTTAAGTAGCCCACTTTCCTCAGCGATTAATGGTTCCGCGTTGCGAATAGACGGGGGATTAGTACGTAGTATATTTTAATAAAAAAAAGCAAATTGCGATATGAAAACAGCCGAATTTTTCTACTATAAGAAAAATTCGGCTGTTATTTTTTACTTGTTGTAAAGGAGGAAAAGCGTTTAGCGTTGTGGCATCTCTTAAGAAAAAGATAAGGTGGTTTAAAGCAATTCCACTGTTATTTTCAAACAACAAATATTTGTTGTTTGTATTATTTAGTGAAAGTTACCAAACGTTTTTCAACACTATTTTCCCAATTGCTTCTTTCGAATCCAAATAATCATGTGCTTGTGCAACTTCATCAAACGTAAATGATTTAGAATCTAGCAATGGACGAAGTTTTCCTTCTTCTACAATTTGCGTTATTTTCGTTAAGATTTCTCCGCAATCATTACGCTTATCTGTATGTAATATTTTTAACGCCATAAAAGTAACGTGCAGAGAGAGTCCTTTTGCGTGTAAAGGAGAGAGGTCATGGGTTGAACGAGCTGCAATTGTTACGACAGTTCCGTTGACCGCAGCAGCTTCAAAAGAATGATCAAGATTCTTGCCGCCTACTGTATCAAATATAACTTCAAATCCGTTTCCGTTCGTATGTTTTTGTACATATTCTTGAACAGATTCTTCTTTATAATTAATGGCTACGTCAGCTCCCAGACGATGAGCTATTTCAATTTTTTTCTGCTGAGAAGCGGTTGTAAAAACTTTAGCGCCTGCCCATTTAGCTAGTTGAATGGCTACGTGTCCTACGCCACCAGTAGCTCCATGAATGAGGACATTTTGACCAGGTTTAATATTTGTACGATCAAATAAAGATTCCCAAGCTGTAATTGCCACCAATGGTAGAGCAGCTGCTTCTTCCATTGTTAAATTTTTAGGTTTTTGAGCAATTAATCGCGCATCAGCAAGCATAAATTCTGCAAGTGCACCACCAGTTTCTTTAAAACCTCCGGCACATCCATATACTTCATCACCAGTTTTGAATTTCGAAACACCTTCTCCTACTTCTATAACAATACCAGCGACATCGCCGTGTAATACAGCTGGAAATTCAGGCGCAACTGATGAAACAGCGCCACTGCGCATTTTCGTATCGATTGGATTTACACTTGTTGCTTTTACATGAATTAGAACATGACCTGGTAAAAGTTTCGGTTTTGAAACTTCTTCTAATTGAAATACAGATGAATCCCCAAAAGAATGGATAATTTGTGCTTTCATTGTTTATACCTCCTGTTCGTGGTTATAGCATAGCAAAGTACAAAAAATAAGTATAATATTTTGAATTTGGTTAGTAACAATTTTATATAAAAAAAGGGAACGTACATGAAATAATGTAACGTATTTGCAAAAGCAACAGTACAGCTTTTTGAAGAAAGGATAGATGTGATTTTTGCAGCATGATTTATTCATTATGTTTATTACTACTCACTTAGTATAGATACTTTAAAGTGCCTACATCACTTTAAAGTACGTACTGTTATTCATGTTATGGCCGATTTATAATAACACTCGTAGCACAAAGAAAGTTATAACGATGACAATCGGCAACAATGTGGTGTTGCAGTGTTGCTTATAAATTTTGAGAAGAAATATGAAAAGTATAGGTTTATATGAATGAGGGAAAGTGAGTGAAACACATGGAAAAGTTTGCGAACCATTTTGGATATAATCGTATGTTTGCGAAAGATCAACTTACGTTAGGAGTTCACATTCCGATTGAAAATTATCAGTTTCATGCTCCAACGATGGAAAAACAAGTAGAGTTAGTACAAAAAGCGGAACAATACGGTTTTACAGGTGTATGGCTTCGCGATGTATTGCTGCAAGACCCTGATTTTGGTGATCCTGCAACAGGTCAAATTTACGATATGATGATTTATTTGACGTATTTAGCAAGCAAGACAGAGAAAATCGCATTTGGAACGTCGGCAACAGTGTTGTCACTTCGTCATCCATTGCGTGTAGCAAAAGAAATTGCTACATTAGATCAACTATTTCCAGAAAGAATTATGCTTGGCGTTTCATCCGGTGACAGACGTGCCGATTTCAAAGCATTAGGTGTTAGCCATGAAACACGAGGTGAAAAGTTTAGAGAAGCATTTGCTTACTTGGAAGAAATTTTGTATAAAAACTTCCCGTCTATCCAGTCGACACTAGGAGAAGTTCATGGTGCGAATTTAGTTCCAAAACCGTCTAAACGTGTTCCAACCTTTATTACAGGTTTTAGTCAGCAAAATATGGAATGGTTCGCTGAACATGGAGATGGATGGATGTATTATCCACGTAGTCCGGTGCATCAGGCGGGAGCAATTGGACAATGGAGAGAACGAGTAGAGGATTATCATCCAGATGTATTCAAACCATTTATACAACCGATGCATTTAGATTTATCTGAAGATCCAAATGAACGTCCTACACCGATACGTTTAGGTTACCGTACAGGGCGTAAGGCACTAATTGAATTACTTGATATATATAAAAGTATTGGTGTGAATCATTTATTCCTTGCTCTATTTGATGGTCAACGTCCAGCTGACGAAGTATTGGATGAGCTAGGAGAAGAAGTGCTGCCGCATTTCCCAGCCTTGTAAAGGAGTGAAAAGAATGAAAGCAATAGGACTTATGCAATATGGAGATAAAAGTGTACTACAAGAGATTGAAATGCAGACACCGCTATTGGAAGACAACGATGTACTGATTGAAGTATATGCAGCTGGTGTAAATCCTGTGGATTGGAAAATACGTGAGGGTTTACTTCAAGACGTAATTTCTTATGACTTCCCGCTCGTTTTAGGATGGGATGTTGCAGGTGTAGTTGCTTCTATAGGAAAAAACGTTACCGCATTTAAAGTGGGGGATGAAGTATATAGTCGTCCAGATATTGAACGAAATGGTACTTATGCAGAGTACGTGGCTGTAGATGAGAAGTATGTAGCGAAAAAACCGAGAAATCTATCTTTTGAGGAAGCAGCATCAATCCCTCTAGTAGGTTTGACAAGTTGGCAAAGTTTAGTAAAATTCGCTAATGTTCAAAAGGGTAATAAGGTTTTAATTCATGCTGGATCTGGCGGGATTGGTACGTTTGCTATTCAGCTAGCAAAAAGCTTCGGTGCACATGTTGCAACTACGACTAGTACGAAAAACATACAGTTAGTAAAGGATCTAGGCGCTGATACTGTCATTGATTACAAAACAGAAGATTTTTCTTTGCTTTTGCATAATTACAATATTGTATTTGATGTGTTAGGCGAGGATGTACTAAAGGATAGTTATAAAGTGCTTGCCCCAAATGGAAAGTTAGCGTCTATCTATGGTCCGAAAGGTATGGAAATTCCGCAAACTGAAGTAGCAAGAGAGAAAAATATTCAGAGTGACCATATATTTACTGAACCTAACGGATATGAACTTTCTCTTATTACAGAATTAATTGAGGACGGGAAGATTAAACCTGTTGTAACACATGTGTTGCCTTTACATGTAGAAGGCGTAAAAAAAGCACACCACATAAGTGAATCAGAACGTGCTCTTGGCAAAATTGTATTAAAGAAACATTGGTAAAGTATGAGGATTTAGAGAGAGCGTTGTGCTAAGTAGTGAATGAGCTAATATATTCTTTTCTAGCAATTGTTTTAAAAAGGGAGATAGCAAATGGATTCAATGACATTTCTTTTACCCCGCATTAACAGGCAGTAAGACCCCCACCTCAAAATTCAGCGATATCATAGAAGTTAGGTGGGGCAACTGCCTGTAAAAGCCCGATTGGTTCAACTAATAATCAGTGGGGATGAACAAAACCCCCACTGATTAAAGTTTCACTTTATCCGGAGCGACAGGGGGATTTAGCGAAACGCAAAATTTATCCTGCTTTATATAAGCTATTTAGTAATCAAAATATACCACAATCTCTTTCGATTATCGGTATTGGCAGAAGGGGAATGTCAGATGTGGAATTTCAAACAATAGTAGGACAATCCCTTACTACATTTTCTAGAAAATCTACTGATGACGAATCAGGAGTAGAAGAATTTATTAGCACATTTCGTTATTGTCAATTAGATACAGCGAATATAGAGGACTATCAAGATTTGTTGAGTCTTGTAAAGAGGCGTGAAATAGAATTAAACATTCCTGAAAACCGTATGTTTTATCTATCTGTTATACCAGAAGTATTTAATGTGATTGCTTTAAATATTAAAGAGAGTGGATTGTGGGCTACAAAAGGATTAAACCGTCTTATTATAGAGAAGCCTTTTGATTATAATGTAACGTCTGTTCGCGAGTTTAACGAAGAATTAATTGAAGATTTTGACGAAACTGATATTTATTATATCGATCATTATCTTTGAAAATGAATGGTAACTAGGAATACACTTAGAAAAGTATTACGAAATAAATAGTATGTAATGCAAGACATTTTTATTGACGATAATAATTTATGTGGTTAATATACTAGACATAAGATTACTTAATTACTAAAAGTAATCAAATATAAAATGTTTCGTTAAACTCTATAAATAAGTAAGTTGTAGTAGAAATGCTTTGAATTGCCACTATTAATATTGGGGACAATGAGAGAGCGAAAGGTATAAAAAGAATTGGAATTAGATAACTCTTTGTTTTTTATAAAAACAGGAAGTATAAGAGTATGAGCTTCTGTACAATTCATTTTTAGTATATTGAAGAGGATTATACAACAAGAGGGGGACTGAACTTGGAATCAATGACCTTTGTTTTATTTGGAGCGACAGGGGACTTAGCTAAACGCAAAATTTACCCCGCGCTATATAACTTATATAGAGATCAAAAGCTTCCAAAGCAAATATCTGTTATCGGGCTTGGAAGACGTCAAGTATCTCACGAAGATTTTCAAGAAAGAATAAAAGAATCAATAGAGACGTTTTCTCGTCAGAGGGAAGAAGGTACTCCGGAACTGGAAGGTTTTTTAGATAATTTTCGCTATTGTCCATTAGATGTGAGTAAGCCGGAAGACTATGAGAGATTATTACAAGTCGTTCGTGAAAGGGAAGAAGAGCTACATATAAAAGGTAATAGAATGTTCTATCTTTCAGTTGCTCCTGAATTTTTCGAGACGATTGCTTTAAATATTAAGGAAAGCGGACTTGATAAAACAGATGGATGGAAACGCCTGATGATTGAGAAACCGTTTGGGCACGACCTTGCATCTGCTCGTGAGCTGAATGATAAGCTTAGTCGCACGTTTGAAGAAGACGAGATATACCGTATTGATCATTATTTAGGTAAACCGATGATTCAAAACCTTGAAGCGCTAGAATTTGCAAATCCTGTTCTCCAGTCGATTTGGAATAAAGAACATATAGCGAATGTACAAATCACAGCTAGTGAAACAGTTGGGGTTGAAGAAAGGGCAGGATATTATGACCAGGCAGGAGCCATTCGAGATATGGTTCAAAATCATATGTTACAAATATTAATGATGACTGCTATGAATCTGCCGGAAAAGGTTAATGCATGTGAAATTCGAGAGGAAAAGCGAAAGGTAATGGAGACGCTTCGTAAAGTGAAAAAAGAAGACGTTCAAAACCATATCATTCGCGGACAATACGCTTCAGGAGAGATAAAAGGCGGGCAAGTTGTAGCATATAAAGAGGAACCAGGAGTAAATCCTTCTTCTAACATAGACACATTTGTTGCTGCTCGCTTGTGGATCGATAATCCATTTTGGACTGGCGTTCCCTTTTATATACGAACAGGTAAACGAATGAAAGAAAAGTCTACTCGTATTGTAATCGAATTTAAAAATACGTTAAAACAGCAATATCAAGATAGTAATCCAAATGCAGCACCTAACTTGTTAATAATTGAAATTAGCCCAGGTGAGAACGTTTCATTACAGTTAAATAGTAAAAATCCATTAAAAAATGGAGAAATTGAACCGATGCGTATTAACTTTACTTGTGAGCAAGCAGATGTGGGAGTACCTGAAGCGTATGAAAGACTCATTCATGATGCTGTGAGTGGAGACGCTACATTCTTTGCACATTGGAAAGAAGTTGAATTGTCATGGGAATGGGTACAACCAATTCTTGAAGCATTCGAGGAAAACTTATTACCACTTCATGAATATGAGTCTGGTTCATATGGTCCAGATGCGTCGAATGAATTATTGCAAGAAAGTGGATTTAAATGGTGGTTAGATCAAGAAACGGAAAAATAAGTACTTTCTTTCATGAAAGCATGTAGGGGGACGATTACTATGACACAAAACATAAATCAATTAGCAGTGAATACAATTCGTACGTTATCAATTGATGCTATTAATGCGGCAAATTCAGGTCATCCAGGTCTTCCGATGGGAGCAGCACCGATGGCTTATGCATTATGGGCGAATCATTTAAATCACAATCCTAATCATCCGAAATGGTTTAACCGTGATCGATTCGTTTTATCAGCGGGACACGGATCGAGCCTACTGTATAGCTTACTTCATTTAGCTGGATATGACGTTTCAATTGATGACTTGAAAAACTTCAGAAAGTTAAATAGTAAAACACCAGGACATCCTGAGTTTGGTCATACTCCTGGAGTTGAAGCGACGACAGGCCCGTTAGGACAAGGGATTGCTAATGCTGTCGGAATGGCAATGGCAGAAGCTCATTTAGCAGCGAAGTTCAATAAGGATGGTCACTCTATTATAGATCACAATACGTACGCATTAGTCGGAGATGGTGACTTAATGGAGGGTGTCGCTTATGAAGCGATGTCAATGGCAGGACATATGAAACTTGGCAAGTTAATTGTACTGTATGATTCAAATGAAATTTCACTTGATGGTGAATTAGGCATTGCTTTCTCTGAAGATATTCAGAAAAGGGCAGAATCTGTACATTGGCAATATGTAAGAGTTGAAGATGGAAACGATGTCGATGCTATTACAAAAGCCATTACATTAGCGAAAGAAAATACGGATCAACCTACTCTTATAGAAATTAGAACCATTATAGGTTATGGAAGTCCAAAAGTTGCTGGAACGAACAAAGCACATGGTAATCCGCTTGGAGTAGAAGAGGCAACAGCGACAAAACAAGTGTATGGTTGGGATTATGAGGAAGACTTCTTTGTGCCTGAAGAAGTAACAGCTCATTTTAATGAACTGAAACAAAAAGGTATTGAAAAAGAGAATGAATGGAATGAGCAGTTCAACGTATACAGAGAGTCAAACCCTGCACTAGCAGATGAATTAGAAAAAGCGATTACAGGTGAGGTTTTAATCGAAGCGAAAGACATTCTATCCTTTGATACTGAAAAAACGATTTCTACTCGTGTTGCAAGTGGGGAAGCTATTAATCATTATGTGAAAACGATTCCTTCTATTTTCGGTGGAAGTGCAGATCTTTCTCATTCTACGATGACAGATATAAAAGGTGAAGCAGTATATGCAGTAGAATCGTATGCTGGCCGCAATATATACTTCGGTGTACGTGAACATGCAATGGGCGCGGCAGCGAATGGATTGGCGCTTCATGGAGGAGTAAAACCTTTCGTAAGTACATTCTTTGTATTTAATGATTATCTTCGTCCATCGATTCGACTGGCCGCACTGCAAAAGTTACCTGTTACTTACGTATTTACACATGATTCGATTGCTGTAGGAGAAGATGGTCCAACGCATGAACCAATTGAACAATTGGCAGCGCTTCGAGCAATTCCTGGTTTAACAGTTATCCGCCCGTCAGATGCAAATGAAACAGCAAGTGCGTGGGCGTATGCATTACAGCAAACGGATGGTCCAGTCGTTTTAGTACTGAGTCGTCAAAATTTACCGGTGTTTAATGAAACGAAAGCGAACATAGAGAATCTCTCTAAAGGAGCTTACGTATTAACGGAAACAAATGAAAATCCGGATGTAATTTTAATTGCGACAGGTTCTGAAGTATCTTTAGCTGCTAGTGCAAAAGCAAAACTAGAAGAAGACAATGTCTCTGTTCGCATCGTTGCAATGCCGAGCTGGGAGTTATTCGATCGCCAATCGAACGAATATAAAGAATCCGTTCTTCCGTCTTCTATAACGAAACGAGTATCTCTTGAGATGGGTGTATCTCTAGGTTGGGAACGTTATGTAGGACAAGAAGGAAAAGTACTATCAATTGAAACATTTGGAGCTTCAGGAACTGGAGCTGAAGTCATGAATCTATTTGGATTTACGACAGAAAATGTTGTTCAAATTACAAAAAATGTGTTGAATTCTTAAGCTATGACTGTGAATACCTTTCTGTACATACTAACATTTCAGTGCTGAAAGGTATTCCAGATTGTAGTGATATGGATTTTTAATAAAAGATGATTTGAGGAGGAATTATATTATGCAAGTAGGATTAATTGGGTTAGGTAAAATGGGATTAAATTTAGGGAAAAATTTAATGGATCATAAACATGAAGTAGTAGCATTTGATTTAAATACGAGCGCAGTAGAAGAAATGAAAGAGTACGGGGCAACAGGTACATCTAGTTTAAGTGAACTTGTTCAGTCATTACAATCACCAAGAATTCTTTGGGTAATGGTACCACACGCTGTTGTTGATTCTGTTATTGATGAGGTTACACCACTTTTATCAAAAGGAGATATTTTAATTGAAGCTGGTAATTCACATTATAAAGAGTCTATCCGCCGATATGAGCAATTAAAGAAAGATGGCATTCACTTTATGGATGCAGGAACTTCTGGCGGAATGGAAGGCGCTCGTAATGGTGCTTGTTACATGATCGGAGGAGATCAAGAAGCTTGGGACATCGTTGAACCTATCTTCCGCGATACTGCTGTAGAAAATGGATTTTTATATGCTGGAAAAGCTGGTAGTGGTCACTTCTTAAAAATGGTTCACAACGGAATTGAATACGGTATGATGGCTGCTATTGGTGAAGGATTTGAGATTCTAGAGAAAAGTGAATTTGACTACGATTATGAAAAAGTATCAAGAGTATGGAACAACGGTTCAGTCATTCGCTCTTGGTTAATGGAATTAACAGAAAATGCATTTTCTAAAGATGCAAAACTGGATGAAATTAAGGGTGTTATGCATTCTTCTGGTGAAGGAAAATGGACAGTAGAAACAGCATTAGACCTTCAAACAGCAACTCCTGTTATCGCAATGTCTCTATTAATGCGCTACCGCTCATTAGACAATGATACATTTACAGGAAAAGTTGTAGCAGCTCTGCGCAATGAATTTGGCGGACATGCAGTAGAAAAGAAATAAAGTGAAACTTTAATAAGTAGGGGCTTTATTCCACACCAATCGGGCTTTTACGGGATAAGCATATTAAACATGTAACTCATCAACGTTTAAAAACTGGAGGGAATGGATCATGAAATTTTTTATTGATACTGCAAATCTTGAGGACATAAAAAAAGCATATAAACTTGGAGTTTTAGCTGGTGTTACAACGAATCCTTCTTTAGTAGCAAAAGAGGGCATTAAGTTTGAAGACCGTATTGCAGAAATTTGTCAGGCAGTGCCGAAAGTTGAATCTGTTTCGGCAGAAGTAACGCCAGATGCTGTTACAGCTGAAGAGATGATCGCTCAAGCAGAGGAACTGATTAAGATTAACGGCGGCGATGAAAAAGTTACAATAAAACTTCCGATGACGCTAGCAGGATTAGAAGCTTGTCGCTATCTTACTGAAAAAGGTGTAAAAACGAACGTTACACTTATTTTCACAGTGAACCAAGCTCTTTTAGCGGCTCGAGCAGGTGCAACGTACGTTTCTCCATTTTTAGGACGCTTAGATGATATTTCTGAAGATGGCGTATTATTAGTTGCTAAAATTGCTGAATTATTCGATGTTCATCAATTAGATACACAAATTATTGCGGCTTCTGTTAGACATCCAGATCACGTAACTCGTGTAGCGATGGCAGGTGCTCACATTGCAACAATCCCTTATAAAGTAATTGAGCAACTTGCTATGCACCCATTAACAGACCAGGGTATTGAGAAATTTGCTGCGGATTGGGCGAAAGCTCCTAAATTATAATGCATGAAAGTGAAGGTGCTTTCAGAAAATTGCTTTTCATGAGAGGACAAATCCTAAGTAACTTCATCGTTTAAACTGGATCCTGAGTTTGTAGTCTTACTACGTGAAAAAAGCAGAGATGAAAGCGTCATTCACTTTTAAAAAAGGAAAAATTGCTCGCGCGAAGCGTTTATCACAATAACATTATAATTATGAAAGAGAAATCCCCTTATTAGAGAGATGATTTAAAGTGTATCTCTAATAAGGGAGATTCTTTTTATATAAATCATTATGATGTGAAGATGCTTTTAAGCGTATAGCAATATGTAAAGGTATCTTTTACTCAAGTAAGAACTATATAGGTTCTTTTAATTATATAGCAATTATGAAAGGGTTTACATAAAGGGGGATTGAGTATGAATATGTACCTTTTAATTATTACATTATTATCAATTGTAATTGTTATTTTAGGGGTATCTTGGTGGAGATGGCATGCGTTTATTAGTTTAACGATTGCAAGTTTGTTTTTAGCAATTATGTCTGGAATGCCAATGGATAAAATAGTGAGTGCTTATGAAACGGGAGTCGGAAGTGTTCTAGGACATTTAGTAGGCATTTTAGTATTAGGTACAATTTTAGGGAAAATGATGGCAGAGTCAGGTGCTGGAATGCAAGTGGCAGAGTTCTTTATTAAATCCTTTGGGATAAAAAACTTACCGTGGGCTATGTTAATTGCAGGTTTTATTATTGGAATTCCGGTGTTTTTTGAAGTAGGTATTTTAATATTACTGCCGTTAGTAATTTCAATTCATAAAACTACGAAACAAAATATTTTATTGATAGCGTTACCAGCAATTGCTGGGCTATCTGTCGTACACGGCCTTGTTCCTCCACATCCAGGGGCAATCGTTGCAATTGGTATTTATAAAGCGAATCTTGGGAAGGTACTAATGTATTCACTCATTATTACATTTTTTGCAGCGATTATCGCAGGTCCTATATTCGCTAAATGGATTCACAAACGTGTAATTCCTGAAAATGAGCCAGAATTGATTCGTGTAAATACAAAATCAACGAAATTACCAGGAATAGGAGTTTCATTTTTAGTTATATTGTTACCTGTTATGTTAATGGTTTTAGCTGCAGCAGCTCCTTATGTGCCTCTTTCTAATACTTTGATGAAGATTGTCACATTAATCGGTAGTCCTATAATTGCACTATTGATTGCATGTTTTGCGGCGTTCTATTTTCTTGGATTTCGTCAAGGTATCGATAAAAAAGCTATTAAGAAGATAACAGAAGATAGCTTATTACCAATCGGTTCAATTGTTGCGATTATTGGTGCTGGCGGGGGATTTAAGCAAATTCTTATCGATAGTGGTGTAGGCAATGCTATTGCTCAAATGTCTGAACATTTAGCTCTATCCCCAATTGTATTAGCATTTATGGTTGCTGGATTAATTCGAATTGCGACAGGGTCAGCGACAGTCGCTTTAACAACAGCAGCGGGTATCGTTTCTCCAATCGTTGAAAATACGACAGGTGTGAACTTAGAGTTACTCGTTATTGCAACAGGTGCAGGAGCACTTATGTTTTCACACGTAAACGATGCTGGTTTTTGGATGGTAAAAGAATACCTAGGGTTAACAGTGAAAGAAACATTTAAAACATGGACGGTATTAGAAACGTTACTTTCATTTATCGCTTTTGGAGGAGTTTTACTACTCGATATGTTTGTTTAAGATAAAGATGTTTCTATTTAGATAATTGTGGCATACAACGTTATCAATAGATAAAAGGAATGTATTTTTATGGTGGGATACTGTAACGATTTTTTGTTAGGAGGAAGAAATGGTGAGCTCAAAATATATGATTGGTGTAGACATTGGGACAACTAGTACAAAATCAGTTCTATTTTCTACTGATGGATCTGTTATTGCTAGTCATGGAATTGAATATCCTTTATATTCTCCTACGCCTGAAACAGCGGAACAAGACCCAGAAGAAATTTTTCGTGCAGTAATAAATACGATTAAAGAAACTGTACGATCAAGTAGTGTACAGCCAAGTGATATTCTTTGTGTCTCTTTTAGTTCGGCAATGCATAGTATCATTGCTGTAGATGAAAAGGGAGAGCCGTTAACGAGATGTATCACTTGGGCAGATAATAGAAGTGCAAGCTGGGCGGAGAAAATAAAGAATGATATGAATGGTCATGAAATTTACCTTCGTACTGGGACACCAATTCATCCGATGTCACCACTTTCGAAATTAGTTTGGCTACAGAATGAGAAGGCAGAGTTATTCGCAAAAAGTTATAAATTCATTTCTATTAAAGAATATGTTTTTTACAAGTTATATAAAGAGTATGTAATTGATTATTCTATAGCATCAGCAACAGGGATGTTTAATTTGAAATCTTTAAAATGGGATGACGAGGCTTTACATGTTGCGGGAATTACAGATGAAAAGCTTTCAAAGCTTGTTCCAACAACGCACAGTTTAACAGGATTAGATGAAGAGCTTGCCAAAGAGATGAATGTACCTGTTTCTACGCCTTTTGTAGTAGGAGCGAGTGATGGAGTACTATCTAATTTAGGGGTAAATGCAATAGATCCTGGCGTTGTGGCTGTTACAATTGGTACAAGCGGTGCGATTCGTGCTGTAACAAATCGTCCTGTAACAGATCCAAAAGGGAGAATCTTTTGTTATGCGTTAACTGAAGACCATTGGGTAATCGGTGGTCCAGTTAATAACGGTGGTATGATTTTCAGGTGGGCTCGTGACCAATTGGGTACTTCAGAGATTGAACTTGCGAAGCGTTTAGGAAAAGATCCATATGAAGTACTTACTGAAATAGCAGCAAAAGTGAATCCTGGATCTGACGGTTTATTATTTCACCCGTATTTAGCAGGGGAAAGAGCTCCTTTATGGAATGCAAATGCACGAGGATCTTTCTTTGGACTCGGATTGCATCATAAGAAAGAACATCTGATCCGTGCTGTTTTAGAAGGAGTAATTTATAACTTATATACAGTTCTTCTCGCTTTAAAAGAGCTAATTGGTGAACCGAAAAAAATTCAAGCGACAGGTGGTTTTGCAAGGTCGGAACTTTGGAGACAGATGATGGCGGATATTTTCCATCAAGACGTATATGTTCCGGAAAGCTTCGAAAGCTCTTGCTTAGGAGCTGCCATCCTCGGTTTATATAGTTTAGGTGAAATAGATACGTTGCATGTAGTTTCTGAAATGGTAGGTGCAGATTTTCATCATGAGCCAAACATGGAAAGTGTGGAAAAATATAAAGATTTAACGCCAATCTATATCCGTCTGTCCCGTCAATTGGAAGAAGAATATGAAAGTATAGCAGCGTATCAAAAAAAGTGGGTTTAAAAGCTATTTACCAAGAAAATATGGTAACGTATAAAGAGGTACTCCGATTTTTTAGGATACTCTTTCAACATAAAATATGTTAAGAAGTATGATGAATGAAAAATATAGGGAGAGAGGGTTATGAAAATGAAGGATAACAAAGAGTTTATCGGATATGTTGGAACATACACGAAAGAAAATAGTGAAGGAATATATAAGTTTACTTTAGACACAGAAGCAAAAAAAATTAGTAATGTAACACTTGCCGCTAAGCTGGATAACCCTACATATGTAACGATTAACCGAAATAATGAATATCTCTATTCTGTTGTTAAGGAAGGCGAAGCTGGCGGTGTAGCTGCTTATTCCATTGATAGTCATACTGGAGAACTAAAAGCGAAAAATAGACAAGTAGTAGAAGGTGCTTCTCCTTGTCATATTAGTGTTGATAGTGGGAATCATACAGTAGTTACAGCGAATTACCATAAAGGAACGATTGAGTCTTTTGAAATAAATGAAGAAAATGGAACTGTAAATCCTGCTGCATCTATTATGGCACATGAAGGTTCAGGTCCGAATAAAGAAAGACAAGAAAAACCACATGCACATTACGCGGGATATACTCCTGATGAAAAATATGTGATAGGTGTTGATTTAGGGATAGATAAATTAATTACGTATGAAATAAAAGATAGTACATTAATAGAAGTGAATAGCCTGTCTGTGAATCCGGGAAGTGGACCAAGACACATTGCTTTTCATCCAAATGGAAAATACGCTTATGTAATGACGGAGCTTAGTTCAGAGGTTATTGCGCTAACATATAACTCGGAAGAAGGATCCTTTACAGAATTACAGTATATTTCTACTCTTCCAGAACAATTTGATGAAAATAGTCAAGGCAGTGCTATCCATATTTCTTCTGACGGCCACTTTGTATATGCAGGTAATCGTGGTCATAATAGTATTGCTGTTTTCAGTGTGGATCAAAACTCAGGCCAGCTTACATTTGTGGAACATACATCTACAGAAGGAAATTGGCCGAGGGACTTTGTATTAGATCCGACTGAAAAGTTTCTTGTTGCTACAAATGAAAAGTCACATAATCTTGTGTTATTTTCAAGAGATGAATCTACAGGTAAGTTAACACTTTTACAATCCGATGTTGTTGTGCCAGAGCCTGTTTGTGTGAAGTTTTTAAATATATAATTTCAGATGCCTAAACAAAAGCAAAGCGATATCGCTTTGCTTTTTATTATTTCTTTTTCGGTCTACGTACTAATTCGCCGCCGCAGTTTGGACAAACGTTATGTCTTTCTTCTGTACATGGTGCGCAAAATGTACATTCATATACACAAATGTATGCTTCAGAATCTTGTTCGAGCGATTGATCGCAAATTTGACAGTTTGTTTTCATTTCTAGTGCCATAATAAGTCTCCTTTTTAGTTAGAAAATTTATAATTTAATTATAATTCATTAAATAGAAATAGTCCTTTTCAATTGAAAGGAAATCGAATGATAAAGTTATGAATTGAAACGAAAGATGCTGGTTTATTTTAAAATTGATTATTTATTACAGTTGGAATATTATGAAATAGTCAAAAGACAACAGGGGGTATAGATTTTGACTAATCATAACGATCATTTAAAAGCAAACTGCGAAAAATGCTTCGGTCTATGTTGCGTTGCATTACCGTTCGCAGCATCGGTAGATTTTGCAGTGAATAAAGATGGTGGTAAACCATGTTCCAACTTACAATCAGATTTCAAATGTAGTATACATAAAAATCTTAGAGGAAAAGGTTATAAAGGTTGTACAGTATTTGAGTGTTTCGGTGCTGGACAGAAGATTTCTCAGGGTACGTTTAAAGGGATTGATTGGCGGAAAGATGCAAAGCATGCAAGAAAAATGTACGATGCTTTTCCAGTTATGCATCAACTTCATGAAATGCTTTGGTATTTGAATGAGGCGATTCTTTTAAAGGCAACACAGCCAATTCATAAAGAGCTGGAGAACGCAATTGAGGAGACAGAGCGACTTTCGAATTTAAATCCAGATGAGTTAATGAAAATAAATGTTCCAATGCATAGGGCAGAGGTGAACATTCTCCTTTTAGAAACGAGCGAACTAGTATGGAAGGAAATGAATACTGCGCGTAAGAAACGAATCATACACCGTGGAGCAGACCTTATGGGAGCGAATCTGAAAAAGAAAAATTTACAAGGTGCAAATTTAAGAGGAGCTTATTTAATTGCGGCTAACTTAAATGGTGCAGATTTAAGAGGAGCAGATCTCATCGGAGCAGATTTGCGAGATGCAGATATTCGCGGGGCTGATTTTACTAATAGTATTTTTCTGACGCAAGTTCAAGTTAATGCTGCGAGAGGGGATAAGCATACGAAATTACCGAAATTATTGTCCCGTCCATCGCATTGGAGTGCGTAAAGAGTGAGGAGTGTTTAGTGTGGATATATTTCAGTATTTAGAAGAGATGCAAGAGGATGTCTTTTCGTTAGCAGTAGAGCAAATAGAAGCGAAGTATTATGATATATACCGATTTGTATTGGTTTTCACGACCAAGATCCAATAATGCGAACGGGCAGAGACTAAGAATCTCTGCCTGCTTTTTATTTCTTTTCAAAAGTAGTAATGAAAACGCTACATATAATGAGAATACCACCAATGAAAAAGTTACTATTTAATGTCTCATTTAATAAGAGCCAGCCAAGTAACGATCCAACGATAGGTTGGAAGAAGAAAAATAAGGAACCGATGCTTGCATCCATTAATTCCAATCCTTTATTCCAAAGGAAAAAGGCACCTGCTGTTGAGACGATTCCTAAGTATAATACGCCTAATATTACGTACGTATTTACTGTTCCGATAGAGGCCGCTTGTAGTTCCCATATCATAAAAGGTGTAATAAAAAAGAGTGAAAAGAAAATTGCGTACGTTGTAATAACTAAGGATGAAAATTGGATTGAAGCGATTTTTACATGAATAGATAGTAAAGCCCACGTAATAGCAGCTCCAACTAAAATGATTGTTCCGATAAAATAAGAGCCGATTTCAATGTCCCATCCGATTACGATAATGACACCGATTGTCGCTATTATAGTAGATAAAAGTCTACGAGCAGTTAGTTTCTCTTTCAAAATGAGCGCTGCAAATATAACCATAAATGCAGGTGTAGCTGATGTAACTAACGAGCCTGTATGAGCGTCGGATAATTTTGTTCCGATAAATTGGCATGTGATCGAAATGAAATAGCCGATAAATCCAATCCAAGCGAAGAGGAGCCAATCTTTTTTGCGAATGGTTACTTTTTTCTTTTGCTTTTTCTCAGCTAGTTTTAAAATGCCATACAAAACAACAAAAGCGATAATAAAGCGTAGCCAAACGAGTGTTAGTGGTGGGATAAAATCGAGTACGTATTTGCTAACAACATACATACCGCCCCATATACTTGCTGCTAGTGATAAATATATAGCTCCTAAAATTGTTTGTTTCATGTAAAGTACCTCCGTCTATTTTTAGGGTATTATGAGTTCCCTAAGACGAGGCGTAGTGTATGTGTTATATGATTGCCCGTCTTAGTTTATAGACGGCCTACAGGTTGATCGTTTTCGAATGAAGTGTTGTAGTACATGCGTGCATTCCTCCTCTTTAAGTTATAATGATATTATAACTTAATTTTCTGATTATTGGAGGTTGTTATGAAATATATCGTTATAAAATCACATGTTAGCAATTATCCTAATCCAATTCGCTTAGAAGAGGGGGATGTAGTGAAAATGATAGAGAGTTACGCTGGTCCGGAAAACTGGGAAAACTGGATGTTTTGTCACGAAGAGAAGTATAACCGGAAAGGATGGGTTCCGGAGCAAATTATAAGAAAAGATATGAATGGAACAGGAATTATTATAAAACAATATACTGCGAAAGAATTAAATGTGAGTATTGGAGAAAGATTGATCGGATTAGAAGAATTGAATGGATGGGTTTGGTGCGAAGGAAGAGATGGTGAGAAGGGCTGGGTACCAAAGGAAAACTTACAAAAATATTAATAATAATATTTGATCAATAATTAGGAAACATATTTTTGCTTATGAGTATATTGGTTGTAGGATAAAAAGTAGATTAATAGAGAAAGAGGAGGAGATTATTATAACTACAACCGTTATTTCACATTTTTACAATGAAGAGTATTTATTGCCATGGTGGCTTATGCATCATATGAAACTTTTTGATCATGGTATTTTAATTAATAAAGGTTCAACAGATCGTTCCGTTGAGATTTGTAAAAAATTCGCACCGCATTGGGAGGTGCGAGATTCTGTAAATCCAGAGTTTGATGCATATGCGACAGATCATGAAGTGATGAGGATAGAACAAGAAGTACAAGGATGGAAAATGATTTTAAATACGACTGAGTTTCTTTGCGTGCAAGATAAAAATCAGTTTTGGAAATCGCTAAATGAATTGGGGGGGAGGATGTATTGGCTGGACGGGCTTATTATGGTTGATGATCCTAACTACAACTATCCAGACCTTAACTTTGGAATACCTTTAATGAAACAGCGATTTCATGGTTATTTACCAGAAGATTGGCCGTTATGGAGAAGAGGTAGATTTATTCATAATCATGAGCATGGAAGTTATACGGTTGGAAGACATTTATCTGCGCATGAATCGATGATTTATCCACCTCTTGCCTGTATATTATGGTTTGGGTTTAGTCCGTGGAACGATGCGATGAGAAAGAGAAAGTTACAAATTGGTCCGACTCTTTCTGAAGCTAGTAAGCATGGGGGAATGGGGACGCATCATATTATTACGTCGGAAAGATTAGGAGAATGGTATAAGGAATTAGCGAGAGGAACGAAGGATTTACGTTTTAATGATGCATATCGTTATGTTTTTGTATAAATGATTTCCACCATAAAATTGTTTCTTCAATTCCTGTATTTAGATCGTATGTTGGTTTCCAGTTTACTTCAGTTTTTAAACGTTCTACATTAACCCCGACAAATAAAGGTTCATCTTTAGAGAAAGGGATTGCACCTAGTTTAATTAAATGTTCTTTTCCTATCTTTTTAGCAATGATAGAAGCTAACTTTTTAATTTGTACAGATTGACCAGAAGCGATATTGATGGTGCCTGTAACGCTGTGTTCTAATATTGTTACGAGAGCGTCAGCGACGTCACTCACATGGAGGAAATCTCTCGATTGTTTTCCATGTGTACATAGTGCTTCCTCGTTTTTTAATAAGGAAGTGATAATGTTAGAAACGAGCCGATTACCTTGTTCGTGAGGTCCATACATATGAAAAATGCGGCCCCAACACATGCTGAGGCCTGTTTGTTGTGCATACGTTTCTAGCCAGGAGTGCAGTGCATTTTTACATAAAGAATACGGGGTTTTATAGGAAAGGAGCGGTGAATCTTCAAATAATACGCCGTTAAACCATTCGTACTCTGCGCCAGTACCTGCAACGACAACACGCTTTCCGCCGCATGTTGTGAAGTGTTGAATCAATGAAATACTAGACTTTAGCCAATAGTAATTATTAATAGATACATAGCATGCTGGTGGCACCGCTTCCCAAGCAAGGTGAATGAGATGGCTAGGCTGAACATCCGAAATGAATTGTTTTACTTCGTCATCGCGAAGCAAGTTTACTTTATGCCAATGGCAAGGGAGGTGAGAGGGGTTATTTTTATTATACGTGGCGTGCACTTCATATCCCTTTTGTATAAGTGAATGTACAACATATTTACCTATCCAGCCACTACCACCTGTTACAACAACTTTCTTCATGGCTCGATCACCTCAATTTCTGGAACCGTCACTAAAAATTTACCGCCCCATTCACGAATGAAAGAGCATTCTTTCATAATTTCGTCTTTCAAATTCCAAGGAAGTATAAGAATGTAATCCGGTTTTGTACGTTTAATTTCTGCTGGAGATTTTATTGGAATACGAGTTCCTGGTAAAAGGAGATTTTGTTTGTGAGGATTTTTATCTACTGTATAAGCTAGAAATTCTTTACCTATCCCGCAATAATTCAAAAGGGTGTTTCCTTTAGCTGGAGCACCGTAACCGATAATTTGTTTGTTTAAAGCTTTCGCTTCAATAAAAAACTTTAAAATATTTATTTTCAATTGTTCGATGCGTTTAGAAAAAAGGAGATAGCAATCTAAAGTATCTAACCCGTGGTCGACTTCTTTTTGAATTAATTTTGTAACATTGGAATGGATAGTTGATTGGGCACTTAGATGGTTTACAAAAATCCGTAAGGAACCACCATGCGTTGAAAGTTCTTCTACATCAACAATTTGTAAATGATGATAACTTAAAACTTTTTGAAGGCTTATAAGTGAGAAGTAGGAAAAGTGCTCATGGTAGATAGTATCGAACTGTTTAAAGGATATGAGGTTTAATAAGTGTGGGAATTCAATTGTTATCGTGCCATCTTGTTTTAATAACGTTTTTAAACCGGCAACAAAATCATGCAAGTTTGGAACATGTGCTAATACGTTATTTGCGACGATTAAATCGGCTTGTGGCAATTTTTTTGCTAAGTCATTACTGAAAAAATTCACATGAGTAGGAATTCCTTTTTTGATAGCAATTTCTGCTACGTTTTTCGCGGGTTCAATTCCCAATGTCTCGATATTTTCTTTTTTAAAGTATTGTAATAAGTACCCATCGTTACTTGCGATTTCAATCACTTTTGAATGTTTCGTTAAGTTGAAACACTTAATCGCCATTTCTACATATTGTTTAGCGTGTAGTAGCCAACTTGAGGAGTAAGAGCTGAAGTATAAATAGTTATGGAAAATATTTTGTGGGGATTCAAATTCATCTAGCTGTACGAGTAAACAAGAGTTACAAACAAATGTGTGCAGCGGATAAAAAGGTTCCATTTTATATGAGCTTTCAGGAGCTACAAATGAATTAGCAAGAGGGGAAATGCCCAAATCTAAAAAAGTGTTGGTTAGTAATGAGTGGCAAAAACGGCATTTTTTCTGTTCCATTTTATAGCCTCCTTATAAATTTTTGAATGCATCGATTTGTTGTCGTGTGAAAGATTCTATATTTTCACCAGATGCATATTTTTTGTACCAATCAACAGTCCAAGCGATAGCATCATCTGTTGATAACTTAGGAGTCCAGCCGAGTTTGTTTACTGCTTTTGTACTATCGAGTGTTAAAACAGGTGATTCATAAGGAGTATTTGTAGAGGAGGAAATGATTGTTAGTGGGTTATTCCATAATTTTATTACAGATTCAATGACATCATGAACGGTTCTGTTAGGTTCATTCATTGGGCCGAAATTCCACGCTTCTGCATATTTAGCATCATTCCAAAGTTTCTCAGCTAAAAGGATATAGCCATGTAGAGGATCTAAAACATGTTGCCACGGACGGACGGCATATTTGTTTCGAATACACAAAGTATGATTGTGCAAATATGCCCGAATGATATCAGGGAATAATCGGTCTTCTGCCCAATCACCACCGCCGATGACGTTACCAGCTCTGACTGAGGCGAGTTTCTGGGTATTAGTGCGGAAGAATGATTCTTGATAGGATGTTGCCGCTATTTCAGCGCAAGCTTTACTAGCGCTATAAGGATCGAAACCTCCTAGTCGGTCATTTTCCACGAACGCTCGGTCGCCACTACCGTCATTCTCATAACATTTATCGCTTGTCACATTAATAATGGCACGTACGCTTTCGACGGACTTTGCTGCTTCTAGCACGTGGACAGTACCTAAAACATTCGTTTTGAATGTATCGATAGGATTTTTGTATGAAGCGGTTACGATTGGCTGAGCTGCTAAATGAAATATTATGTCAGGTTTATGCTGCTTCATGGCATGAAATAAAGAATGGTAATCTGTAATATCGCCTTTCATTGTCGTGCACTCTTTTGCTACGTTACCTTGTTCAAAAATGTTAGGAATGGATGGGGGATGAGAAGAAAAGCCTACTACTTCTGCACCTAAAGAACTTAAGAAAAGGGTGAGCCAGGAGCCTTTAAATCCAGTATGTCCTGTAATAAATACTTTTTTCTTATTCCAAAAAGATGATGAAGCCATATTACCAAACCTTCCACGGAGCGTTATTACTTTCCCATAGCTCGACTAATTTATTTTTATCGCGCAATGTATCCATCGGATGCCAAAAACCAGAATGTTGATATGCGGCCAATTCATTTTTGTTTACTAACTGAACTAAAGTGTCTGTTTCAAAAACAGACTTATCTCCACTAATGTAATTGAAAACTTCAGGATTTAAAACGAAAAATCCACCGTTAACCCATCCGCCATCACCTAATGGTTTTTCTTGAAAAGATGTTACAGACTGTTTATCTAATATGAGAGAACCAAATCTACCAGGAGGTTGTACGGCAGTAACAGTAGCCATTTTTCCATGTTTTTTATGGAATGTAATAAGTTCTTTTATATTTACATTACTTAATCCATCACCATAAGTGAGGCAGAAAGGTTCGTCTCCGACATAATTTTGAATCTTTTTCACTCGGCCACCCGTTTCGGTATTTACACCAGTATCGATTAGTGTAACTTTCCATGGTTCTACACGATGAGAATGGCTAGTAATTGTATTATCGTTTAACTGTATTGTGAAATCAGACATGTGTAAGTTGTAATTTAGAAAGAACTCTTTAATTGCATATCCTTTATAGCCTAAGCAAATAATAAACTCAGTAATCCCGTAATGACTATACAAACTCATAATGTGCCATAGAATGGGCTTTGTTCCAATTTCAATCATAGGTTTCGGTTTTAAATGTGTTTCTTCCCCAATTCTTGTACCGTACCCACCAGCAAGAATAACAGCTTTCATTTTTTCCTCCTAAAATAAAAATTTATTATTTATACAGTATTCATGTTTTATGCAAATGAGATTGTTTTTGATTAAGTGAATGAAAATGTTTGAGGTGATGACGATGCAGAAAATATTACGGTTTGAATTTTGGAAATAATTCTTGATATTCAGGGTTATGACGGAGGTCTTGTGTTAGGTTACTAAGCTCTAAAAAACGTATGTCCAGTACTTCAGGAGATTGACCGTAATGTGTTTGAAGTCCCATTTGAACACCCCTTTTTGAAAGGGTAGGTGTAATTTGTAATTTTCTTGCCTTTGATTGTTCATTCCAAGGGCTAAAATAAAATTTTAAAATAAATGAAGGATAGTCATAAATTATATATCCGTGCCGCGAATGATGTCTACCAGGTAAATATGCACCGTCTAGATGATTGTGAATAAATCTCCAAGCACATCCGAGATTTGGGTTATAAGGGAAGACACCGTGGTATCGCTGTTCTACTAAGGGGATAGAATATCTAGGCTTTGAATAATTATAATTATGATTATCTATCATTAAAATCATTCTAATCGCATACATGTTTTGGCCTAGTGTATGAAGAGATGAAAAAAATTCTTCAGTATTATTACAACAAAAGAATTCAGTAGTATTTAAAACGATTTTCCAACCTGAAACTTCTCTTTCAATTTCCATCACTTCAATATCAGTATTAGTTGGATCAAACTCAAGAAATCTTGAATTTCGTACTTCCCAGTGGGGTGCTAATAGTTTACAAATCTCTACGGAACGATCTGTAGACCCTCTATTAATTAAAATGCCGTGATCGAATATTTTCGTGTGATGCATAAGCCACCATGGAAGTAGGTATTCTTCATTATAAAAATGAGAAATGATTGTCTTTTTCATATTAATTCCCTCCTATACAAGCAATCATTATTAGTAGGATATGCTTTTAAATAAGAAAGGTTAAAAGTGGCAGACAATGTAGTGATTAGGTAGTAGTTTAGTAATTTTATTGTATAAGTGTAGATTACTCGTATTGAATCATCATAGGAGGAGATTGGAATTTTGTATAAATTGTGAATAATAAACCGTCACGTTTGACTGTACAGTTTATGTGTTGTATGATGTAAGTAATATAAACAAGGGGGGAAGATCGTTGGGAAGGTGTATCGAATCGGACAGTTGGCTCTCATGGCTCACGTGTCGAAACGAACGATTGATTATTATACGAATCTAGGTATCTTAAAAGCGGAGCGATCTCAATCTAATTATCGCTATTACGACGAAACAGCATTTGAGACATTACAATTTATTGAGAAGTGCAAAGAAATGCATATGCCGCTTTGTGAGATTAAAGAGAAAATCGAGGAGAAGAAGAAGCTGCTCGGTATCAATGAACACGTTTCGAAACAAGTGAATGAAGTGACAGACCATATTCATCAATTAGAAGTGGAGCTTACTGAGTTAAAGCCGCTTTTAGATGGATTGACTGATTCACAACGTGAAAAAATATCGAAATCTTTATCTGGTCAAACGACAGCTTTAATACAGACACTTGCTCTATTATTATAGAATAAGTGAAATCCGACCTCTTTAATTTTTGTATCGGGCTATGTTTTCTAACAAACAAATAAGAAAACATTATAGTATACAGGAGGTGGACACCTTAGTTTTTTAACTAAGGGGATTCATTGGAAATATTTAATTTAGTCATGGTTGCGATTTTAATCGCATTTACTGGATTTTTCGTAGCAGCAGAGTTTGCGATTGTAAAGATACGTTCAAGCCGTATCGATCAGCTTGTTGCGGAAGGAAAACGCGGTGCTTTAGCAGCGAAAAAGGTAACAACAAATTTAGATGAATATTTATCTGCTTGTCAATTAGGTATTACAGTTACAGCTATGGGATTAGGTTGGTTAGGTGAACCGACAATTGAAAAGTTATTACACCCGTTATTTGAGAAATGGAACTTAAATCCTTCTATTTCATCAGTACTAACATTTGGTCTTGCTTTTATGATTATGACGTATTTACACGTTGTAGTAGGGGAATTAGCTCCAAAAACGATGGCAATTCAAAAGGCTGAAAGGGTAACGTTATTATTGGCAGGTCCATTAATGATGTTCTATAAAGTAATGTATCCATTTATTTGGGTATTGAACGGTTCAGCTCGTGTGATAACTGGTTTATTCGGTTTAAAGCCAGCTTCAGAACATGAAGTAGCTCATACAGAAGAAGAATTACGTCTTATCCTTTCAGATAGCTATGAAAGTGGCGAAATTAATCAAGCTGAATACAAGTATGTAAATAACATTTTTGAATTTGATAATCGCATTGCAAAAGAGATTATGGTACCGCGAACAGAAATCGTTGGTTTCTACCTGGAAGATTCAGTAGAAGAACACATGAAAGTAATCCAAAATGAGCGATACACACGTTATCCGATTTTTGGAGAAGATAAAGATGATATTATCGGTATGGTCAACGTAAAAGATTTCTTTATTCGATATATGACCGAGGATCAAAAAGATTTATCATCTATTCGCTCGTATATGCGTCCGATTATTGAAGTGATGGAAACGACTCCAATTCACGATTTATTACTTCAAATGCAGAAGAAGCGAATTCCGATGGCTGTTTTATATGATGAGTACGGAGGAACAGCTGGAATTGTAACGCTTGAAGATATCTTGGAGGAAATCGTCGGCGAAATTCGTGACGAATATGATGAAGATGAAGCACCACCAATTCAACATGTGAACGAGCAACATATTATTGTTGATGGAAAAGTGCTTATCTCAGAAGTGAAAGATTTATTTGGATTACACATCGAAGAAGATGATGTGGATACAATCGGTGGATGGATTATGATGCAAAATCATGAAATCGAAGAAGGACAACACGTTGAGGCGGAAGGTTATGAATTTAAAGTGTTAGAAAAAGACGCTTACCAAATTAAACGTGTTGAAATTCGTAAGATGGAACAAGAACAAGAAGAAGAGAAAGCAGCAACTGTGTAAGTTGCTGCTTTTCTTCTAAAGTACAAAAAATGAGAACTTAGGAGCGGATATTTTGATTCAAGAAGCCTTACGTGTATATCGATTACAATTGTATGTGATCTTTAGTGGTTTACTACTTATGTGGACGATTACTCCGTTTGGAAAACAAGTGACAGGGTTCGGTATTGGATTAGCAGTAAGCGCCTATTGTCTTTGGTTATTAGCTCGCAGAGTGGAGAAACTCGGAAAAAGTATCGTAATGAAGGAAAAGGCTCCTGGATTAGGAGTTTTAAACCGATTTGCAGCTGCTATTTTAGGAGCTATCATCATGTATGAAATTGAGCATGAAATGGAAATGTGGGCATTCGGTACAGGTATTTTAGGTGGTCACTTTTTAATGATTGCAAATTTAGCGCATGCAAATATGCAGTTAGTGAAAGAAGAAGAGAAGCAAAGAGAACATGTTTCGAAAAATATAGAGCTATGATGAAAGGGACCTAATCAGGTTCCTTTTTTAGTTTAGCGATATGATACAAGTAATCAAATTAACGACAAATATAATACGCTTCTTTTTTGTGTTTTTCAATAGTATGAAAAATAATAAAAAAATTTTAAAAAACCCATCGATTTCTAAAGGTTATGTATGTTATTATGACAAAAGACTTTTTGAAAGAGGTGGATACCAATGTTACAAGCGCTACTTATTTTTGTGCTTCAAATTATTTACGTTCCAATATTAACAATCCGTACGATTTTGCTTGTAAAGAATCAAACAAGATCCGCTGCTGGTGTTGGATTGTTAGAAGGAGCTATTTACATTGTCAGTTTAGGTATTGTGTTTCAAGATTTATCAAATTGGATGAACATCGTTGCCTATGTCATTGGCTTTAGTGCGGGACTGTTATTAGGCGGTTATATAGAGAATAAATTAGCAATTGGTTATATTACGTATCAAGTTAGTTTACTAGACCGTTGTAATGAATTAGTAGATGAATTACGTCACTCTGGATTTGGCGTTACAGTATTTGAGGGCGAAGGTATTAATTCTATACGTTATCGCTTAGATATCGTCGCAAAGCGTTCTAGGGAGAAAGAGCTTTTAGAAATCATTAATGAAATTGCACCGAAAGCGTTTATGTCTTCGTATGAAATTCGCTCGTTTAAGGGTGGATATTTAACGAAGGCGATGAAGAAAAGAGCGTTAATGAAAAAGAAAGATGAACATGCATCGTAAAAAAGAGGAGTAGTGCTGCATTAAAAGCGCAGTATAAGTCCAAATGTAAAAGGGAGGAATCTATTTTGATGTAGATTCCTCTCTTTTTTATTGTTAATTGAAAAACTAAATCGTATAATTATTTTTTCTACTCATCCTCAAATTAATGATTAGCCATATAACTTGAAAAAATACCGGTATGATAAACGCGATTAATATAACGATAAGTGATATGGATTTAATTTCAGGTGTTTGAATAACACCAGCACCATCAACCTCTCGTAACCAAATAATAGCGGCCCATATTCCAAAAACGATAATCCAAAATAGGTTACCAATCCACCAAGAAATCCATCGTTTTTTCATGTTAGCACCCCTTACATTTATCTACTGTTAAAAGTATATTTTCGTTCGTTACATTTATAATGAAACAACTTTAAAATTAGTTTTTAACTGTATATCTAACTTGTTTGAAGGTTACTATTTCTCCATCATCATTATCATCTTTCGTTTGCAAAAGTTGAACTTTTGGTCTGTAGTCTGTCCGATGAGCGTGTTCGATATCTTTAATGTTAAGCTTGTAGGATTCACCATTCTTTAGCTTTTGTTCTAACACTTTTTTATTAGCAACATAAATAAAAGTTACTTTATTTTCATCAATTCCCTCGTTCTTAATTTCTAACTCATTATCTTTTGCTGTGATCGTTGGTGTTAATAATTCCATACTGCCTTTCCCGCTTTCTAAAGAATTCTCTGCTATAGTTGAACATCCTGATAGTATGATTCCGGTGAATAGAAGAACAAGTAATTTCCTTTTCATAACATCCCCTCCGATTCTATGTGATTTTTGATTTTGGCATTGTTAGACTGCTAGTGTGGAGCGTAAATGTTTAGCTAGTACTCTTTTTATTGTACCATAATATGTAAATTAAAAAAGGCTGTATATCCAATGTAAGAGAGACTGAAAAATTTACTTATTGTTGTAAATTCGTGTGTTTTAGCTTCTATTTCAATCGAAATGTAGACGAGAAAAAGAAATTTTTTTATAGAAATTATAATTTTTACATTTTACTATAATGATAGGGAATAGATGAATTCATTTACTTCGGAGGTAGTTATTTGAACATTAATGAGAAGGCAATTGAAATGTTTGAACAAAATAAATATGAGGAAGCAATGGAACTGTTTCAACAAGCAGTACATGAATCTAGAGACGTACAATCTCTCAATAATCTTGCCTGGATGTATTTTTATGAGGAAGAGAATGATGATAAAGCTCTTGAATTAATAAGAGAAGTTGTTAAGTTGAATCCATCTTCATACTTTCCTTATAACATCTTAGGGGACATTTACATGAAACAAGAAAAATGGACAGAAGCGAAAGAAGCATTACAAAAGTCTATTTCGATTCAACCATCAGATGAAGCATATCATAATGTAGCTGTAGCGCATTATAACCTTGGAGAGCTGGAAAAAGCTTCAGAATTTTTCTTGCGAGTTGCAGGGGATTCGGACTATATCATGTATAGCTATGTAAAATGTTTAATTGATTTAGAACGAACGACAGAAGCAAAAGAGAAGTTAGATACTTTTAACAGGGAGTCTGATAATTTTTTAGGGGAAATTCATGTAGCAGATTTATATGTTGAGTTGAATTGCTATAAAGAAGCAATTGAATGGTTCGAAAAGGGATACAAAAAATGCTGGAAAAGTCCTAATTGGATTAGTAGATTTGTTTATGCTCTATATAAAGTGAATCATTTCTCGCGTATAAATGAAGTGATACGGGAATCTATCGAAGCGAAAACAGCAGAAATAAAAGATGTCGAGAATGAAGAAGTAGAAGACAACTGGACAGAGAAAGATAAGAAAGAGTTAATTGAGGAATATACAGAAGCGAATAATGATTATAAAACAATGATAGAGCGTATTAAATCAGGATATGTTCCAGGGTTAGAATTTGAAACGGATTTTATAGGTGGGTGCTATTTGTTTGGTTGTAAAAGGCATAATCATCTTGAATATGAAGAATAAAAAAATCGACTGTCACATATGATGGTCGATTTTTTTTATTATAGGACGCTTGTATTACATAGGTATATATCTATCCTCTTTAGAGGCCACTTTTTTTATATTCAAAATATGTAGTGAAATAAAACCAGTAAGCCCTATTCCGCCAAAAATAAGCCATGGTGTATACACTCCGCTTAAGTTGGATGTAAAAGATGTACCGGTATAATTACCAATGATAAAACCAAATGCGAGTGATAGTTGATAAAATCCAAAGAAAGTGGCTGTATATGATTCATTACTGTAATTTGCAATAGCGATATCAGCGTTTGGTAATACAAGTGTTTCACCGATTGTAAATAAAATTACACAAATAAAGAGCCAATATGGGTGTTGAAATAAAGGAATGAGTAAAAAGGAAATACTCATTAGTAAAACACCGTATTTAATAAAGGAAAGGGTGTTGTATTTGAGAAAGAGTTTTCGGAATAACACCATAAATAGGACGCCTGTTATTGCATTTATCGTAATGACTAATGTAGCAAGTTGATTGCTACTACTAATGTTTTTCATATGAAGTGGAAGTGCGACAGTAAGCTGAGTAAACATAATATAGAAGAAAATCATGATAAAGGAAAACAGAAGGAAAGACTTGTTTTGTAAGATGGCCTGTATTCCTAATGTAATAGACGTGTTTTCAGTAGTGACTTGGAAGTGATTTTTAAGTAAGTAAAAGATAAAAGCGAATAACAGCATAAGAGATCCTGTTAGAGAGAAAGCGTAGAGTGGATCGAGTAAGAGTAAGAACCCTCCTGCAATTGGTCCGATTATTGCACCGCAATTAAAGCTAAGGTTTAAATATGTAAATAAATTTTTTCTCAAATGAGCTGGTTGTGAACCGAATATGGCGCGCGCAGCAGGTTCGTAAAATGCAGTTCCGAAGCCAATAAGTGCAGAAGAAATAGAAATTGTATAGAAATCAGAGCATATTCCTAAAGCGATAAATCCGATTCCTCTCAAAAATAAACCGGATATCATCATAATGATATAGCCTATTTTGTCAGCAATTAACCCTGAGAATAATGGGATAACTCGTGATGTAATTGTCATAACCGTCAACACTGTTCCTACTTGGACAGCAGAAAAATGAAGAAAGGTTAATAGATAAATAGCTAAAAATGCGTATACTGCAAAATACCCATCACTATCAAGCTAAGATTATACAATATCAAGTATAGTAGAGATTATTTCTTTTTTCTAAAAGCCAGGCTTAGAAAATTTAAAGGTTTGCATGCGAAATAAACCCTA
>NZ_JAKUFX010000056.1:0-33195 GCF_022663635.1 Bacillus cereus group sp. BfR-BA-01356
ATACAGAAAGATTCCAAGAAAAACTTCACGGCCTTTCCCCGATAGAATATCGGGAAAAGGCCGTGGCATAATACTCTTTTTATTACTGTCTACTTGACAGGGAGATGACCATTGATCAGTTGCCAAACACTTTTTTTAATCGTTGATTTTTCAAAAGGAGCAACTTGTTTTTTTAAATTTTTAGTATTTTCTAAGGTCATTGTTCTAATTCCTTTCCTTTTTGTTGCTAATTCATATTATAGCACACTATTAGTATCAGGTTTTAAAAGTAGCTATAATAAATATTATATACTATGAAAATCTCTTTTTTCTTACTCATTACTTACAAATTACTTACGCCCAAAATAGCTTCTATAATTGGACAGGCGGAGTATTTTATTTATAAAAGAAACTTCGAATTTTCCCAATAAGTACATAAAAAAAACAGCAAGTTTTTTCACAAGAAGAAAAAAGCTGCGATAAGTCAGTTTCACCGACTTATCGCAGCTCCTCTTCGTTTTACCTTATTTTATCGATGAAGCCACACTGCACCTGCAGACTTGTCTTCAGCTTGGCCTACCACTTCAAACTTCAGTCCTAGTTTCGGTAACTTACGTCCTGCATCAGGAATAATACTGTTGATGTATTGCTTAGAATCATCAAATTTTGCCACTCCTGGTAATCCTTTATAATCGAAGATACCGCGAGTTGGTGAATTTACTTTCCATGCTGGTGTTTGATCAAATGAGAATGCCGCATCGGCAATTTGGTAACGCGTACTGCTCTTCACAGTAGGTTGTCCGTTTAATGTCCCTACAATTGCCTCTGGATGAGAATCTACTACTCCTAAGAACCCTTCACCTGGATGAACGCCTACCCAGTTATCTGTAAAGCTTTGATCCGCATACCATACAACCATTCCTGTATTAAATACTGGGCCACGTGCATGTTGTAACGCAGTGTCAGAACCAGCGTAATTTCTCCACTCTACATAGTAATTATGTTTTTTCTGTTCAAATCCGTTAGACACAGTAAAGCCTTTTAACGTCATTGCTGGCTGACCTTCTGCATCATCAGAGAAAACAACTTTTCCATCTACAGTTAATGCTGCATTATCTAACGCAAACCCTTTATAAGCTACTGCAATATCTGTTAAGTACTCAAATTGCAGTTTTACTTTTTTTCCTTTGAATTGGCTTAAATCGTATGATTTATCAACCCACTTACCATCAGTTGTATCCGCGCCGCCTTTTACATCTTTTTCGCCCATTCTATCAATGCGTGTCTTCGTTCCATCTTCTGCAATCGCATATACGTCAAGGAAATCATACTTCGCTTCAAGTTCGTAAAATGCCTTATAATCGAACTTAGCATCCTTTGCATTTGTTAAGTCAAATACTGGTGTCTCAAGTGTTGTATGAATGTCATTTCCTTTTGTACTGTAATAGAACTTCTTACCAAACGCTGATTCGATATTTTTTATATCTTTGTCTGGCAAGTTAACACGAACGATTCCAGGTCGTTTAGATTTTGTAGTACTTTGATCTACATATGTCGCAACACCGATTCCTTTGCTAAGTTTGTCATAATCTACTTCAAGGATATTCGCCCAGTTCCCCTTCATATTCTTTTGGAAAAACTCTTTATTTTGTGGTGAGAAACTCGTTGGCTCTGTTCCTGCAATTTTTCCAGCCCAGCTACCACCACTCATAATAGACCATGACTCAACAGGTTCACCTTGTCCTGAGTACTTTGTATCATATTCATCTGGTAAGCCTAAATCATGGCCATACTCATGTGCAAACACACCAACTGCCCCGTCTTCAGGCTCGATTGTATAATCATATGCAGCCATCTTTCCGCCCCAGTTCGAAACAGAAGATTTCGTGCCATCAATTGCATATGGTTTTGAACCTAGTTTTGAACGATGTGACCAAATCGCATCATCTTTCAATTTACCGCCGCCAGCTTCTTGACCAACGCCAGCATGTACAACCATTAAATGATCAATAATGCCATCTGGCTCATTTTTATTTCCATCACCATCTTGATCGTATTGATCAAATTGGTCATAGTCTGCTAAATTGATTCCTTTTGCTACCGCTGCTTTTAATGCTTCTTTCACAAAATCTTTTGGTCCTAAAGGCCCCTTGTTATCATGCCCAGTACCTGCATCAGCACCATAATCTGATGCTTTTCCTGGAACAGTAAGCCATTCTGTTACAGTCCCATCAACTGTGTAGCTACCACCAGATTGTTCTTCATAATATTGCTTAAATGTGTTAATCTTCGATCCATCAAATAAAGTAAATGGTTCATCACCAAATAACATTTTTTGATAATGTTCACGATTAAAGTCTTTAGAATACATGTATCCTGGCTCTTGATCAATATTGTTATGCTTAAAATCGCTAAATTCTACAAGTAAAACAAGTACTTTATCTTTTCGAACAGCTCCATTGTATTCTTCTTGCTTCGCTGATGTAGTAGGTACTTTTCCATTTAATTTCCCAGGGTTCAATGCTGCACCTTGTCCAGCTACCGGGCCTACTTCAGGTTGCTGCGCCTGTTCATTTTCCTTCATTTTTGCATCTTTTACTTTTTTTATAAAATCAGAAGCTTCTTGCGTAAGACTATCTCCTGTTAAGATTTCTTTCCCAGGGTTTTCCCCTTTCTTTTTCTCAACATATTTTTCGACAGCCTTTGACGTCTCAGCTTGCGATGCAGATTGATCAATTACCCCCCGTTGTTTTAGCGCTTCAGCCAAACGCTCCTCCGGTATTAAGTGCTCATCTATTGGTAGAGATGATGTTGGTGTCTCAGCATACGCTGCGTGACCTCCAAAAGCAAACGTACTACTTAGTACTGCTGCTGTTGTTAATACCGCTAATGGTTTTAATTTCTTTTTCTTTTTCAATGTATTTCCTCCCCAGTGTCTGCAAATTATCGTTTTTTGCCGATAACAACATAATATTCGTTATAATACGAATATTCAATCTTTTTCAACAAATAAAATGTTGAGAAATATTTTTTATGCAGGGTGAAATACATAAGATAGAAAAACAAACTCACCTATAAATAACAGTGAACTTTTTTAGTAAAAATAAGAATTAAATATTTTCTATACTACTTAATCTATGGTTTACCATATTACTCACTAATCTCATTATTACAAGCTAATAGTGGTTCGTACATCATTATAGCGTGATTCTCTGTTACATATTGATCTTCTATTAACTGTTTCTGTAGATTATATACTTTACGTTGAATCACATTATGTCGTATATAACCGCCCCAGTATGCAGGTTGAATTGAGTGTTCTTTCTCATACACTTCATATTGATAAAGTTGCGGATAGACTGTTCTCCATTCACCAACTAAATGTTCATCTGTCATATAAAGGTGAAGTTGATACGGTTGATCCGTTTCATTTTTAATTTGTAAATCCAAATAGTTATAGGAACAAGTTGCCCCACTCCCAAACGGTTGAGTTCGCCTAGAATCAGGAAAGACATCAAAGCTATGACGATATCGTTCGGTTACTGTCAGTGGTGTATGTAGAGTCATCCAATATATTAAATTTGAAAGCTGACAAAGACCTCCTCCAATACCTGATTGAAAAGATCCGTAGTGTAATACCATACCTTCTACATACCCTTTTTTCCTCGTTGGCTTACCTATTAAACGCCAGTAAGAAAATGTTTCTCCCGGTCTAATGACGATACCATTTAGTTTTTTAACAGCAATTTTCAAATTAACAACCTTATTCTGTTGATACCACATATCTACATCTTTGAGCTTACGAAGTAATATTGTTTGGTGCTGAATTACTGTACAAGGTAGCTTTTCTTGTTGGAACCTTTTTGCATATGTTTTTCCGTCTGCTAACCACTGAATGTGCCTCTTTGTAGAGTAATACCACTTCCCTAGCATAATGCGATACTTAGACCGCTGTTTAGGACGTAAGTGCACTATATTCATTTTATTCCCTCTCTCTTTCTTCAACTAAATTCTAATATATTTCTAATTCAATAAATTACAGTTTTCTTAACTGCATAATAATTTTCGCAAAAAAATAATAAATTTACTCTAGTGGAGATTTTATTTTGATGATTGCTTTATAATTATATAAAACTGAGCTTCAATACAATAAATTGAAATAAACACATTATAAATATAACGGATAACCTTAAATAAAAAATAATGAACATTAAAGAAATTCTAAAGTATTAATATATTTTTCGTAAATATTAATTGATAACCCATTAGACTTTACTATATGTATAACTTCTTATTCTACAAAACGAAATTTTTTAATGTAAGAAAAAACTATACTTTCCCTTTAACATTGATACCAGTCTCATATGGAAAACTTTACAAAACAATTCGAACACTTACATTTAGAATAAACACAAAAAATTGCCACCAGTTAGCTTAACTGGTTGGTAATTTTTTAACGAGAATGCTTTACAAATAGTTGAATTGCTTCTTCTGGTACATAGCACTTTCCATTACTCTCTACAATAATACTTCTTAATTCATACCCTTTACCATTGATACGAATTATATTTTTGTTACCAAATAATTGTGCTTCTACTTTATTATGTTTTACTACCAGTAACGGGTTTGCTCCTTCGGTTTTGTTGGCTGTTACAGTTGCACCAATCTTCTTAAAGGCTTGTTCACTCTCTAAAAATATTTTATTCGTTACTTCTTCTAAGTTAAAGCCCATCGCTTTCGCCATCGTCTTCGCAATGTCTGTATTTTGGATTAAGCCTTCTGGTTTTTGAGGTCCATAAGAATGTAAGAATACATCCTCACCTGTATGTCCTCCTGTCGTAAAGCCGATATTTGCACGATTAGCCAATAATGTAGTAAGAATTCGTCCTACATCCATTTTCTTTTTTGCCGCTTTTAATTTTTCTTTTTCATCATGAGTTAGATTATCCAAACCGTATAGTTTAGCTACATCTTCTACATTTGATAAATCAGATTTCAGTTTATTTATAGTTCCTTCAAGTGTCATTTTCGCCTTTTTCAATGGATCAATGTATGCAGAAACCGGTGTAGTATTGTATCCTTTTGTCGTATTCCTATTCCCTATAGAGATGCCGCTGTTACCATGATCAGTTAAAGCGATGAGCATCGTATCCCCATCTTTCTTCGCAAATTGTAACGCCTTTGCTACCGCTTCATCAAATGCCAATATATCACTAATCATCCCAATTGGATCATTCGCATGGGCTGCCCAATCAGGCTTACTACCTTCTATGAATAAAAAGAAGCCATCTTTATCTTTTGATAATGTTTGAATTGCTTTTTCTGTCATTTGAGAAAGTGTTGGTTGTTCTGGGTTTGTTGCTATACGATCCGTATCAAACGCAAGAGCATGATGTGAGAAAGAGCCCCAAATTTTATTAGATTTGGAGTTCAATAACGCATCTTTCGTTTCAACAAAATCGTATCCTTTGTTTTGAATCACCTTTACTAAATTTTCACCATCTTTTCGGATTCCATTACTTTGCATAGGTAACAGCGCCGCTTTTCCCCCGCCTAATACGACATCTATATTTTGATATACTTGCTGCTTCGCAATTACGTCAAATTGCTTGCGATTGACATGGTGAGCCGAGAATCCCGCCGGAGTAGCATGCTGAATTTCAGATGTAGCAACAATTCCAGTTGCACGACCAGTACGTTTTGCACCTTCTAATACGTTTGCGACCGGCCGTAACTTGTCCTCTTCTTTTATTGGCTCTAAGCTAGGCGAACTTACAATAGAAGGTAATACACCTACATATCCTGAATTTGATTTATTTCCAGTTGCTAATGCTGTTGCTGCTGGCGCTGAGTCTGTAATAGCTGATTCCGCCGAAAACGTACGCACTCCTCCTGTTACAATTTGATCTAACGTAAGCGGTGCCCCTTTATACCAGCGAGCCAATGTTGTCGCCGTTGAACTCGTTCCGTCCATAACCATCATAATTATATTTTTAGGCTGATGTTCTACTTTTTTCACCTTAGCTTTGGCTGCATGATAATTCATCATACTTTCCGTACTTAATACGCTTACTATTATAGCTGCCACTAATAGCAACTTTTTCATCTTCACACCATAATTCAACATGATTGTTCCTCCATAAACTTTGCATTCATTTAAATACACACTATTTCCTTTTCCATACCAAAACCTACATATGTTTTATTAGTTCCCAATTCTCATAAAGCTAACAATAGTTACTTTCCCTTTCTTTCCTTTATTAAATATCGGTATGTATCATCTATCTTATAAAAAAGATTTAACATCCTTTTCATTAATTACTTGTTTAACAATAAATCCTCGATCAAAAGAAATAAAAATTTATTGTTAAACAATAAATTCCGTGTTAAATTAATAAGATATTAAATAAATGAGGTGCTTTTTATGAAACAAGGATCCACACTCTTTTTAAAGACCGTTGTGATTCTGATCGGAATCCCCGTTCTTGCTATGTGCATTTTTTTAGTCCCTAAAATAGGAGCTTTCGTTGCAGAATTATATCCAGATATTGCATATATTAAATATCTTGTATTTATCAATTTATATGCAACAGCAATACCTTATTACTTCGCACTGTACCAAGCATTTAAGCTTTTAAACTATATTGATAAAAATAACGCATTCTCAGAGTTATCTGTTCAAGCTTTAAAAAATATTAAGTACAGCGCATTGGCAATTAGTGTATTATATGTATTAGGTATGCCACTTTTCTATCTCGTGGCAGAGAGAGATGACGCCCCTGGCATTATTATTATCGGAATGATTATGATTTTTGCTTCAATGGTAATCGCGGTCTTTGCTGCCGTTCTCCAAAGACTATTAAAAGATGCTATAGATATAAAATCAGAAAATGATTTAACGGTCTGAGGTGAATAATATGGCAATTATTATTAATATTGATGTAATGTTAGCAAAAAGAAAAATGAGTGTAACAGAACTTTCGGAGAAGGTTGGAATTACAATGGCTAACCTTTCTATCTTGAAAAATGGAAAAGCAAAAGCAGTCCGTTTTTCAACTTTAGAAGCAATATGTAAAGCATTAGAATGCCAACCGGGGGATATTTTAGAATATCAACCTGAAGATACCGAATAAAAAGAGTCCTTCATACGAGTAATGGGTTCAGTTTAGGAAGAGAAAAATGCTAATAAACATTAGAAATAACAAACTAAAACGCTCAGAAAATATTCTGAGCGTTTTTTATTTCCTTCTTCAACTAAAGCACCAGTTAGTGTAAAAAGCTATTTCACCATTTGTATGGCTAACTTATCTTTTAACATTGACCTATATGAGTCAATTTCATATTTTGTATTATTGATTGTTTCTTTTTTCATTTTTAACATATCGAATATTTCTAATTCTAAATTCCTTCTAGCTTCAAGAACTTTTATCGCTCCTTCTACACCTGAATGGTGATGTTCTTTCCCATAGCCTTGGTTAGTGTAATAGTCGATAATTCCTGTGGACCATTCTGGAATTCTTTCTTTTAACGCCTTCCTAAATGAAAATTCAAGATTATCTTGTTCTACATACAATAACATTGGGTTTAAATTTTCTATGATTTTTGCAACTTTCATTACATAATTTATTATTTTTTCTTTTTGTTCACCATATTTAATCATCCCAATAGTTAATGGATTTTGTATGAAACAACATTCAAAGATATAAACCTTATTGTCTTCTAGAGCGATTTCAGTAAAGTCATTCCATTTGTCAGCAATTAATTCAACATTTTTATCGAATGGTAATTCGTATATATCATTTTTTAAAATAACGTTAAATAATTCGTCCGAAAACTGGTCACCAAACTCATTTTTCATCTTTCTGTATGGTAATAAATAATTGCTTCCTTTTTTTAGAACTTTCTTAAGGAGCACTTCTTTAAAATCTCCACTGTTAGATAATAATCTATTGAACTCAAATTTATTAAAACAAGATACACCATCATAGTCGGCTGGGTGGTTCAAATTTCCCTCTAAAAATAGTTCAACTTCAATTTTATTTTGGCTTAGAATTTCATTTATTAGCTTTGCAGTGGTTGATTTTCCAAATCCAGGTAACCCTTCTACTATTATTAGTTTTGTATTCATAGTTATAAACCCCTATCTTCAAAGTATTTAACCAAGATTAAAAAAATCACTTAATCCACTACAATCACCCCTTCAAAATATGATATTTACCATTTCCTTTGAAAAAACCTTCTTAAAGTAATCTGAACACTAGTTTAAGAACATTTTTTCACAATCTCTATAATTATTTTAACATAAATTTCCCATTTATCTTATTATTTAGAACGCTATTTAACTATATAAAAGCGCTTAAACACTGAAATAACAATAAAAAAAGGGATGCTAAATCATAAGTGATTTACATCCCTAATTTGTATGTTATTTTATATTTTCACTCCCGTAACTATACCCGTTATCATACGAGAAGGACTCTTTTTATTACACATTACGGTGCAAAACTAATTTGACCAGTAAACAATAGGATAATCGCTATGATCCAAAATATAAAAAATGATGAGGACAGTATTAATGAAAGAATAGCAATTCCCTTCTTCTCTGTTCTTTTCGTCATTGTGATTATTGAAAGTGTGATACCTACACCTGTCAGGGCAATTGTAATATAATCTCCAACTATATTACCTGCATTGGCTATCCTTGTTGGCGTTATAAAAACGAATAGAAAACACAAAATGCCGATGAGTAAAGATACATAGCTTATTATACTGTATTTCTTTTTAGGAACTATTTCAGTTTTCATACTAACCCCACCCCTTCTATATAGCTATGAGTTCATAATAGCACAAATAACCATAATTTGGTTAAAGCGAAAAAGATAAACACTATCACTTTATCTTTCAGTTTATTTCTATCTAACAATTAACCTGGCTACTTCTTTAATAAAGATGGACGATCATTCTTTAACCTCTAGTAATTATTATATACTAGAAAATAAAGTGAAACTTTAATCAGTGGAGGTTTTGTTCACCCTCCACTGATTATTAGTTGAAGCGATCAGGCTGCCCGTTATTGCGGAATAAAATGAAAGAGTTCTAAAAAATAAAGACTGTACCTTTAAAATGAAAGATACAGTCTTTATTAATAACTTTTTTTATAAAGAAAACTCTCTATCACTCACTACCTTAAAAAACTCCGAGTAATGTGATAAAGAATAATCCGCTACATCACAATTACCTTGAAACATACATGTTGAAATACCTAATTCTTTTGCAGGTAATAAATCTAATTCTCTATCTCCAATAGCTAAATCAATATTATGCTTTTTATGTAAATGATTATAAGCTAAAGAGTTGGGCTTTCGGGGAAAGCCATCGTCAATTGTAACCATATCTACAAAGTATTTTTCCCAGCCGTAATATTTTAAAATGTCCATAACCCCTGCCCTATGTTTATGGGTCATAATCACATTTTTATCTGCAAATTTCAAAACCTCTTCGACACCTGCAAAAGGTTTCATATCTTTTGGCGTGAATTTCTCCTTCAAAACTTTAATCTTTTCTTCCTGCTCGCATGAAATATTATAATACTGAATTGCATGAGAGTATGATATTTTTAAGTTTTTGTATATTTCTTGTTTTTCTACTGATTCACCTAATATTTCAGAAAGCATCATTGTATATGCAGGATACGTATCAAATAACGTCCCATCAAAATCCCATAAAATATTCATTCTATTCACCTTCTATTTTCAAATCATTCAATGACTAAATCCGCCCTATCCCTCGGCAATTCCGTTTCTAAGTAATAATCCTCTGCTTTCCAATACCTATTTTCAAATTTTGAAAGGTTTTTCTGTGTCTCCTCACTCTCACGTAGAAACCTTGTCTCTCTTGGACAGTCCAAATAGACCATATAATGAAAGAAATCTCTCCATTCTTTTCGCTGCAGAAAAACTCCTTCAATAACAATTACCCCTACAATAGGAATCTGTACTTTTTCCATTTCACATATATCTGTTTCTTCATGAAAGAAAGGTAATTTCAATTTTGTTTCATGTTGTAGCTTTTGAAAAAATTTCTGCCTTAGCCATTCAATGTCCCATTGTAAATAATAATACTCGTACCATTCTTCATATCCAGTATGATAGCGTTTATTACGCTCCACTATGTGATCGTCAATATGGAAAATATGAAACGGAATGCCTTCTTGTTTCATATTTTCTTTTAAATTGGCTACGAATGTTGTTTTTCCAGATCGACTTAAACCATCTATCCCTAAAATAAAGCGGTTTTCTTTATGCTTCTTCATAACATTTATAAGCTCATTTGTACTCATTACTTCTTCCACTCTTCTTTTAATAACGAGTATAGAATGGTATCATGAGCGACACCATTTTGAATCATATGTTTTCGAAGTAATCCTTCTTCTTGAAATCCTGCTTTTATTAACAATTTTTGAGAAGCTTTATTTTCTACATATACAACCGCTGCGATTCTTATTAGTTGCAGCATTTCAAATCCGTAAGCTAAAATCGCTTGTAATGCTTCCGATGCATATCCTTGTCCCCAATATGTATCATCTAATTCATAACCAATTTCAGCTCGTTTATGATGATTATTAATTAAATGAAATCCGCACGTTCCGATTAATTGGCCCGTCCCTTTTTTCTCGATTCCCCAGCGAAATACACTGCCCTCTTCATAACGATTTTTAAACGTTTGAATCGTGGTTTTCGCTTGCTCAATATTTTGGAAAGAATCCATTCCGAAATAACGTATAACTGATTCTTTCGAAAAATATTGGAACATCGTTTCTGCATCTAATAGTGTAAGTTCTCTTAAGAATAAACGTTCTGTTTCTAGTTTCGGAAATCCCATCTCTCTTTCTCCCTCTATTCTAATGAACTGCAAATTTCAATATAATTTCCATCTGGATCAGCAATGTAGGCAATTGTTTGTCCCCACGGTTTTACAATTGGCTCCACTAAAATTTTAATACCTTGCTCTCTAAATTGCTCAATCGTTTCTTGTACATTCTCAACAACGAATCCTAACTCGAAATGAGAAGACTGTAATTCACCTTCTGTAAGCGGTAGTCCTGTTAATTCTTTCACATCTTGCCGCGTATTCATCGCTAAAATGGTAGTTCCAGTATTAAATTCAATATATGTACCGTGCTCTGCTTTTATAGGTAACTGTAAAATATCTTTATAGAATTTTAAACATTCCTCAAACTTTTCTACATATAAAATGATGTACTTCATTTTCAAATCCATTTTACATCCCCCCTTGTATCTATCCCTAAAATTTCGACAAAAGTCTCACAAAAACCTTGTTCCTTGTAGTAATGAGCAAAAAAAATGAGGCCGATTTCTCGGCCCCCCAGCTTATTGGCATAAAACAGGAGATTTGGTTTGGACATAACCAGTTCGTACTTTTATTATATTTTATTTTTTCTGAATTTTAAATACATTAAACACCTATTTATATTGAGAAAGTTTTTTGCTTGCATAAAATTAAAGATTTTAAGAAATGATACAAATGGAGGTGTATACATATGGAACCAATGCTATGTCCAAGTTGTAAAACGAACCGTACCCGCTTTAATATTCTTGAGCAACAAGTAAAACCAGTCAAAATAAATCCACAAACTGGTCAAGTGGAAGAAGAATACACAAATGAAACGATGAATGCTTTTCATATGGCCTATCAAGGACCTACATACCGTGTCCAATGTGCTGTATGCGGACTTGTTGAAAACCCTGAACAATTTATTAAACCTGCGCAAAATCAGTCTTTCTAATAAAAACATGATTATCCCTTGTAGAAATAGATTTTTCTATAAGGGATTTTTTCGTTTAATACGTTAATTAAAAATGTATTTCTTCCTTATTATATGTTAAAATCCACACCATTTTAGTAATATTTACATAAGGGAGGTGAAACAAATGATTTTAAATAAAAAGATAATGCTTCCATCAACATTTCTACTATTAACTTGTCACATAATCACCTTTTACTTTTGGATTTCCGATTGGAAGAAAATCTCGACTTCTTACGGTTTAGCTATATGGATACTTTCTACTATTTGTGGTCTTTTACTTTATTTCCTTTATAAAAAACAAAAATCTAATAAAGTGATATTCATTGCTAGTTCGTTATTATTAATTACTTCTTCATTTATGATTTTTTTAGGTATTGTTACTGGTATTATCTTTGTAACTGTTAGTTCTATGCCTTAAATATATAATGTTTTATTATATAAAAAATAGTCAACAAAATAGAATTACATAAAAATTAAAGAAGATAATGATGTTTGTTCATTGTCATCATTATCTTCTTCTAGGGTCTAATCTTTATTATAATATTTCACTTTTCAATTTCTTGATTTTCCAAAAAATCCTCATGAAGAAATAAGCATACATACAACCTACAAGCCCTGTCATAACTTTCGCCCAAATTGGCACTCTTGATTCTGTTGAACTTAAAAATACGCTATACATTGAGGGTAATATAGTTATTGAAATCAATGCGAAAAATTGCAATAATTCCTTCATTTTTTGTACCTTCGTGTCCTTCTCTGAATATATGTCAGGTAACTCAATTCCCTTCTCTACTTCCTTACAAAAATAATTCCATCTTGTAAAACTTGTGACACGTTTCCAACCAGACATTTCATATATTTCAAAGTACTCCTGTTGTTTTTCTTTTGAATCCCTATAAACCAATCTAAAATCCGCTTTATATATTACATCTTTCGGTTCTGTTTTCTTAAACGTATACAACAAATTATATCTTTGTAACGCCCAACCTTTTTGATGCATTTTCCGTAAAAAAGCTTCTTCTTTTTCTAAACTCCATGCCATGAAAAATTTAAATACCTTCTTTGTCTCCATCTCTCATTCACTCCCCTAATATACTATTTCCATTCCTTACAGATCTCTGCAATCTGTTATACTCGAGCTCTAACACTTCTCTCCCAAACGGCGTTAACTCATAGCACTTCTTTCTGTCTGTAGAGGCAACTTCAACAATTAACTTCTCTTTTAGTAATTTCGTCGTATTTCCATATAAAGTACCAGGGCCGAGCTTTACTTCCCCATTTGTCATCTCTTCTACCATTTGCATAATTCCGTAGCCATGCAACGGCTTCACGAGTGACAATAATATGTAATATGTCGCCTCAGTTAACGGAATATATTTTTGCGCCTTCGCATTCATTATAACTACCTCCGATACATCGCTTTATGATATATCGACTAACGATACATCGTATATCGATATTGTATAATTATATTCCAAAATATGCAAGAGTAATTTAATAATTAAATATCCATTTCTTCGAATTAAAAAATCATACCAATTTTCTGAATAATTTGTTAAAATATAGAAATATTAGCTCTTTTATAACGAAAGGAATGGTACATATGATAAATAAATTGAAAGAAAACATCGGATCTGTGTTTGTTGGTAAAGAAAATGTTATTGATCTACTGCTCGTTTCACTTCTTGCTGATGGACATGTACTACTCGAAGACGTGCCTGGTACTGGGAAAACGTTACTGGCGAAAACCATTTCAAAAAGTATTGGTAGTAGTTTTTCTCGCGTTCAATTTACCCCTGATGTACTTCCAAGTGATGTAACAGGTATTGAATACTTCAACCCAAAAACAAGCGAATTCGAATTAAGAATTGGACCAGTTATGACAAACATTTTGCTAGCAGATGAAATTAACCGTGCAATGCCGAGAACGCAGTCGAGTTTGTTAGAAGCGATGGAAGAACGACAAGTGACGCTGGAGAAGCAGTCAACTCCTCTTCCGAAACCGTTCTTTGTTATTGCGACGCAAAACCCAATTGAATCACAAGGGACTTTCCCTCTTCCAGATGCACAGCTTGATCGCTTTTTAATGACGATTTCAATCGGTTATCCAACTCCTAAAGATGAGTTACAAATGATGCGACGTTTTCGGAACGATTTACCATTAGAAAGTGTCACATCTGTCATCTCATTAGAAGATATTTTAGAAGCTCAAAAACGAGTAAAAGAAATATTTGTTTCGGAACCGTTAGAACATTACATTATTAAACTTGCTCATGCTACAAGAAATCATGATTATATCGCTAACGGTGTAAGCCCACGTGCCACATTAGCTTTAGTACGTGCTGTTCAAGCTTTAGCCTTTTTACGCGGGAGAGAATATTGCACACCAGAAGATATACAATTGTTAGTTCCTTCTGTTTGGAATCACCGTATCGTCTTATCAATGGAAGGTGCCCTGCGTACGACAAAGAATGATATTATGCAAAGTATTTTAAAAGAAGTTGACGTACCTGTGGAGATTGAACAAGCATGAATGGACAGCGTGTTGTAACTGTGCCTTTATTTTTTCAACTCCATATTATTCAACTAACCGTTCCAATCGCATTACTTTTCACATTCTTTTTCCCGCAACGAATGCTTATGTTTCTCTTTTTCTTCTATTATTTATTTGCGATTTTTATTTATAAATATGTCGCTTTCATAGAGAAGAAGTTTCAAATCATAAATGAGAAACAAACTACACGGATTTTTCCTGAGGAATCTGGACAGTTTTTTATTCATTTAAAAAATGGAGCCAGCATACCGATCGTTAATGGTGTTTGTTACTTTCATTTAAATTCGTCCCTTATACCGCATAAAGAGCAAGGCATTGAACAAATATCAAAAACGTTATTCTCTTTCCCATTTTCACAACCTGCACATTCGGCACAAAAATGGGGTTTAACATTAACCGCCACGAAGCGTGGTGTGTTTCAAATTGAACAATTTGAATGTGTATTAAAAGATCCATTTCATCTATTAACTGTACATTTACCTGTTTTTGATAAATTAAGGACTGAGATTATTGTGTATCCTTCTCCTAAAGAAGTAGCAGGTTTGCAAGAACTTCAGCAACTTTTGAATGGATCTTATCGAACGAATTTTTCTTTTTACAATGATGAAACATCTATTATCGGTGTAAAGCGATATGAGCGTGAGTCTTTCCGCTCTATTCATTGGAAGGCATCTGCTAAAATGCAACAATTACAGGCGAAGCAATATGAACCTGTAAAAAATTATAGTTGGACGATTTGTCTTTCTTTAGCTGCCGATCGTGGATTTGGTTGGAAAGATAATGTAGAAGAACTTATTTCATATGCAACATACATTTTCCAGTATGCAACGAAGCACCACATTCCGTTTGAATTGTTTATTAGTGTATTAGCAGAAGGCGGTGCATTACATGTACCGTTAAATGAAGGACAAACACAATATGCAAAAGCTTTAGAAGAATTAGCCCGTATTTCAGATGATAGTACGTTACTTCCGAAACAAGGATTCCTTCATTATGTAAAGAGAAAAAGAGAACGATCGTCTACAATGATATACATTGGTTTACAAAGAAATGAACTCCCTCTTCTCTCGCAGCCAACGTTTCTCATTACTAGTGAAGGGATGGTGGAACCAGTTGAAAACTTGGCTATATCACATTCATGATTTCATTCTGCTCCTTCTGCTTTCATTATTAACAGAAAGAGATGAACTAATTAGTATTGCAATATTTTTAACAACAGGCTATATTGGAGTATTTCTTATTCATAAATTTATGCAGAAAAAAACAACAGGATTTGTAATACTTTTAGTTCTTCAAATCGTTCTTTTCTCTTTATTTTTACCTTTTTCTCTATTTGGCACAATCATATTACCACTATTTTTCTTTATCGTACATGTCGTCGGACCTGGATATCCAGTTCAAAAATCTTTAGGTGGTATTGTATGGTTTGTCGTTTCAGCTATATTTTATGCACCCTTTCCACCGTTGTGGAAACTATTAATGTTAGCCTTGCATCTTATAATTACATTTTGGTTAACCGGGGCAAATCGCAAACAACAACTATTACGTTTTTCTTCTATCATTACGATTGGCTTAATGAGTATATTAATTGTTCAAGTATTTCCTTTCATTCGACTTATTTTTGGTTTTATAACGGAAGTAGTCGCATTAGGCGTCGGCTATGCTTTAATGCCATTAATTAAAGCAGCGGAATTAAAAGATACTGAAGATGTTTGGGCAAATAAAGGACATCTCTTAAAACCAAAAATTGAAGACGGAAAAAAAATTCCTGATTTTGATCCAATACTCATAAATAGCACTACAATAATAGTCTGTACAGCTATCGCTATTTACGTCGTTTGGAAAATAGTAAAAAAACGAAAACATTTAAGTTTACCAAATATGCACGTCTTCGAATCTACTATCATTACTGATAAAGAAGGAATGATCCAAAATCGTTTTAAACGAAATAAACCGCCACATAACGAAATTCGGAAGGAAATTTTTAAGCTAGAGAGTAAGTTAACCCCTCCTTTAAATAGAAAACGGGGAGAAACTGTTGAGGCTTGGCTAGAAAGAATAAACGATGAAGAAGATGTAAATATTCAAAGTGATATTATTATAGATGCTTATAATACGGTGCGTTATTCAAATGGTGCAAACACTGTACTTCTACATGAATTTAAGGAAGAGATTCATAAGCTTTATGCATATCAAAAAAGTTTGAGGAAACGAAAGAAATAACGTAACAAAAAGACTCCTATATTCATAGGAGTCTTTTTGTACTTCTACGTTGCTTTTTAAATGGAAGCATTCTTCCCTGCTTCAATTTCTAATGACTCTTCATGCCACCAAAGTGTTTCTTCAGGGTCTTCTTTAGCGATTTGGTGTGCTTCTTTTTTCGTTTCTACTGTAGGATATGAACCTTTTAGCGCACGCCCTGAAGTTGTAACGAATAGTACACTAAATACAACTAATCCAATAATACTTACACCTGCTAAATAAAATGCCGGTGCGAGCGGGTTACCAGTTGCATGAACTAAGTATGAACATACGAGCGGTGTTGTTCCACCGAATATCGATACAGAAATATTAAATGAGATCGAAAGTGCTCGATAACGTACATCAGTGAAAAAGAGTGATGGTAATAATGAAGGTAATGTTCCTTCATATACACTTAAGAAGAAACCTAGTACGAAAATACCTGCAAATATAGCTGCAATATGTCCGTTACCTATTAGTAAAAATGCTGGAATTGCAAATACAGTTAAACCAAGTAAACCAATTTGCACAACGCGTTTATTACCAATTTTATCACTTAATTTACCGAAATATAGTGCTAGTGGAATCATAAGTGCCATCGTAATAGAAATAATTAATAAGCCTGTTGTTTCTTCGACTTTAAGTACTTGAGTTAGATAAGAAGGAATATACGAAAGAATCATATAATTTGTAATATTAAAGAAGGCGACAATTACTGTGCTTAATAAGAAGTCTTTTTTGTGATATTTAATAATATCCATGAATGAAAATTGTTCATTGTCTTCAGATTCCTCTTGTGCTTTTTCCATCTCTTCAAAGATTGGAGATTCATCTAGATGACGGCGTAAGTATAAACCGACCAAACCAATTGGTGCAGCTATTAAGAACGGAATACGCCATCCCCAGCTGAGCATTTGCTCATCTGTTAACAATAACGTCAAAATGGTAACAATTACCGATGCAGCAATGTAACCTGAGAGTGTTCCAATTTCAAGACCACTACCGAGTATACCACGCTTTTTATCTGGAGAAGATTCTGCGATATAAACCATTGCTCCTGAATATTCGCCGCCTGTAGAGAAGCCTTGAATCATTCGGGCAACTAAAAGTAGTATTGGTGCCCATACACCAATTTGTTCATAGGTTGGTAGTAATGCGATGAATAATGTAGAAAGTGCCATTAAAATAATAGTAGTACTTAACACGATTTTTCGGCCGTACTTATCTCCTATTCTACCAAAGAATACACCTCCGATTGGTCGAACGAGAAAGGCTGCTGCAAATGTACCGAATGTAAGTACAAGTTGCAATCCACTATTATCAACACCAGAGAAGAATAATTGACTTAAAATTACCGCTAAATACGCGTATAATCCGAAGTCAAACCACTCCATTGCGTTCCCTATACCAGTAGCAATTACTGCTTTCCTGGCTTGTTTAGGATTAACAATATTAACGTCTTGAGGTTCAAAATTTAAATCATTATTTTGTTGCATATAATAAAACAGCTCCTTATTTAATTTAACTTCTTTAAGCACACCTTCTCTTATTGAATAAAATTAATTCGAAGCACTTAAGGAAAAGCAACGTCTCCTTATCTGTTATTATTATTTCACATAATTAATTATTTGTCCAATTAAATGCTCTTTTTATATAAAATTAAACCCTGTTTAACTTGTTATAGAATGACGTTCAGCTTATATAACACATACCTTTACACTACAAATGAAATTTTAATTTATTTATATCTATACGTTTCTATAATTGCTTCCTTTAACCTAGAAATTAGTAACTTTTACTAAAGATTTGCATATATTTAAAAAGTGAACTCATTAGCTCGAATTTTGTCTTATTACATTCAAATATAGTATTATTATAGATTTAAAGGAGGGTGTTTTATGTTGGAAATAATACTTTTACTCGCTACTGTTTCTTTTCTCTTCATTATTTCTGGATTTTTCATTACCTTAAAACAATATAAAGAAATAAAAAATATAAAGACTATATTAACTACCAAAAAAGAAAATGAGAAAACTACATCCGAAAACTCAATCCCTATGCAATTAGACCTGAGCGTTCTCAATAATTTACTCGCTTCTGGAATAAATAAAGGTACTAATTCAGGTAATGAGAATTCTAAGTCTGAGAAAACTAAATAGTCGTTACGTATATAATAAAATATATATCTCCTATTTTATCTAATCTTATTAATAACTACCTCTGATTAAAAAGGAGACTACTTATGTGTAAAAATCCGATTTCTATTATTATTCGTATACAGCATAACATAAAAGTTTTACCTGAAATTTTGAAAGCCTGTGAACAACTACAGCCTTTAGAAATTATCCTTACTATTAACGGATGTATCGATGATTCCATTGATATTGCACAATCTTACAATTGTAAAATTATCACACTAGAAGAACCGACAGAATCAAATAATTGTTATGTAATTGGTGCCAAAAAAGCAAAGGGTAAGTACCTCTTATTTTTAGATACAAATTACATTATCCAATCTTCCTTACTTACACAATTTCTTCAACCATTACTAGACGAATCAGCTGACATAGTATTAAACAATTTAGATGACTTTTTTTATCAAAAGCAAAAGCCAACTATAGAAATGATTTGGCAGCAAGTTACGAATCATTTTTTTCATCGTCCAGATTTACATGTTAACTCACTATTATTTCCTCCCTATGCAATAACAAAAGAGATTCTTGATGCAATTACTCCAGAAAGTTTATTAAATCCGATATTAGCACAAATGAAAATTATTAAAAATAAATTTCGCATTAGCAATCATTTCAAAATTTCTATACCGCAAATTCCCTCCTTCCCCTCAAAACAACTCATTCGTTATCACCTAGAAGCAATTGAAAATTGGGTAAATATATTACAAGATTCGAGAGGAAACTATACTGATAATAATCGAAGGCGGGATATTATTTTAGAACTTCAAAACGGTGAACAAAGAGCTATATCCAAAATAATTACAGGTAAAGAGTTTTATTCAAATACTTATGGAAATAAACAATTATCCATCATTATCCCTGTTCAAAATGAAGAAAAAACGATAGAATCTATCATTTTTGAGGTACAGAAATTAAAACCTTTAGAAATCATCATTATTGTTAATGGATCAACAGATAAAACAGAGGAATTGGCAAAGAATTGCGGTGCAACAGTTATTACTTACAAAGAAGCACTCGGCATTGATACCGGACGTGCCGTTGGTGCATATTTTGCAAAAGGTGATATATTATTATTTATTGATGGTGATTTCTTAATTCCTAGTTCTGATTTATTACCATTTGTACAATCTGTTCAAAATGGCACCGATTTAGCTTTAAATAAATTAGAGCACTACTACATGTATCGTGTTCCTTATACTATCGTAACTGCATGTAAGCATGTTGTTAATTTAGCATGTAATCGAAAAGATTTAGGTATGGGCTCCACAACTGCTGTCCCTCATGCTTTTAGTCGAAAATGCATTGATACAATTGGGTTTGATTCTCTTCTTTCACCAACCTTAAGTCAAGTTAAAACAATTTTAGCAGGATTGCATGTACAAAATGTTCATTCTATCGACGTTGACAAGATAAATCGAGTTCGACCAGAAAAACACTTCTCGCAGGAAGGCTACCTTTCATTAGCAACGCAACAAATCATTGGTGATCATATAGAAGCAATTTCTTACCTCATCGAACAAAAAAGAAACACTGAATGCTTTTAATTGTATATTCTTACCACCAAATAATATATGAATTCATTTTAAATATATAGCAAAATAAAAAAGATGGTTGTAACCATCTTTTTTATTTTTACATTAGATCAAAAGAAAAGTAGCAGGCAGGCTTTTCATTTCTGTATCTTTCTTAAGAAGTTTGAAAATAGAGGCTTGTTAATGAAGAGTCAACACTTAAATCATCTTTTAGTGCAATTGAGAAACATGCAACTAATGGTAAAGTAATAACAATTGATCCACTAGGACTAATTACAATAGTAGGACTTGTCCCACATGTGCCTCCACAATCGACTACTGCATCAATTCCACTACCAGGGGTAATTGTAATTTTAAGACACACATCTAAACAAACATTATTCGTAGTACATGCCATAACTCTCCCTCCTTTCTTTTAACAATATATGCAGTTAATTAAATTCGGACACGACTCTCTTACTAAGTCTTATAAATTAGATGTTATTTTATTATTAACTGCATAGAAAATTAACGTTTTATTAAACTATCTAAATCAACTAAAAAACTCAAATCATCCTTTACTGAAATAGAAACACATGCAATAAACGGTATTACATTAAAATTAGATAAACATTCATCATTGCACCTTACGAATATTTCTGCCCCACCATTTGGATTGACTTTAGTTTCTAAAGAAATATGAAAACAACTTTTATTGATGCAAGACAAGATATTCCCTCCTTTCTTATATCTAATATCAATTTATCCAAAAATAAAAATACCGTTACAACTTTATTTACCCTTTACCTTCCATACTTAAAATAAAAAAGATAAAAGCTTCTTCATATATATAAAGAAGTCTTTACCTTTTAGTTACTTGTTCATTTACTATCAGTCAGTGAAACATGCTCTTCACTTGTACCTGAGCTAAAAATAATAAAAATTTTTGATTTTAGTTTCATTGCAATACTAAATATCGTCAAGTTGCATAAATGAAATGTTTAAGTTACTCATTCAATAGACAAATTTACCTTTTAAAATAAATCTTTAAAATCCTTATTCTTCAATAAATATGAAAGTCCTTCTAAATGATCCCCAGTAATTCTCAATACAGCTGGTGGATGTCCTATCGTCGCAAAATGCTCTTGTGGCCGAATACGATTTGGTTTCATTACATCTACAAAATGGAGACATTCGACTTTATACCCTTCTAATATTGCCTTTACTTGTGCAACACACGCTGTGTGAAGAGTGTCCCAGCCAATTCCCTCTAAACATTTTCTACTAATAGCATGGGGAACAGCAATTGTAGATCCTACCCCTAAATCTTTACGGTTACAAGCAATATTCAACATATATTTATATAAACTTACAATATATAGAGGAAATCTAAGATTTAAATTTAAATCATTTAAAACCATATCAACACCATCCGCAACAGCTTGCGTTAACGGATGAAGATCTTTTGCTGGAATAGCAAAATCAGCATCAATAAAGAGAAGTATATCTCCTGTCGCTTCTTGTGCACCAATTGCCCGTCCTACATCATGCCCTAATCTTTCTTCATAAACAATTACTGTTGCCCCTGATTGCTTAGCAATTGCTTCTGTTTGATCTGTTGACCCATTAATGACAACAATTATTTCTTTTGGTTCAATTTTTCTTGCCTCAAGAATAACTTCTTTAATCGTTGATTCTTCATTTTGTGCTGGTATAATAATTGATAACTGTTTTCCATTATAAATAGAGGAATTCATTCCCCATCCTTTATGGAAACGTGAATAATTCTTTTGTTTTTTTAACTGCTCTATAATTTCTCTTTTTCTTCCTCCATCTGTATAATTACCTCTATCATCTTTTCGTTGTAACCAACTCTCCAAAGCTTTTATATTTTCTTTAATCTCATATACTTCTAATTTAGTTAATCCATTTTTATAGAAAGAGGTTTTGTTTGCGGGCATATTATTCAAGGAGGTGTTAGTGATGGCTGACGAGGATTGTAGTCGCCACCCTTTCTCAATAAGAGTTACTTGGGACAGAATAGGGTTCTGCAAGATATCATATCCAATGTCTTCAATTGCTTTTTTAGTAATAGCATATGGCATAGATAACATCGAATCATATTTTAAATCCATACGCCCCAATACATCGTTTACTATTTTTTTATACACCATAGCAATGCTTGGCCATTCTACTCTCATCTTTTCAAAACAAACCGAGTCTATATTATTTAAAATTACATCCTGTTCCTTTTTTAGTAGCGGTTCTATAAATCGTTCTAATTCTACCGAAAAAATAACATCTTCTCCATTTAAAAATAAGACTACATCACCATTGGCGACTTTTGCCCCATGAACTGGTGCTTTCCATTTACTTTTCTCCTCAATCACAACAACGTTACTTTCAACAAATGTTGGTATAGATTGTATCGCACTCATTCTATCATCAGCTACAATAATAATTTCTAGTGGTTTTATATGCTGCACTTTATTTAAAATTTGATTCAATTTTGATTTTTCTTCTCCTAAAACTATAACAACTGATAGGTCCACTTCTTTTGGTTCTTCTTTTACAGTCTGATTAGGTTTTACTTTTTTTATATATTCAATTGTTTCACTCTTCCCTACAGCTGCATGCCCTGCTTTTTTATCAAAATATAAGTCAATTATAATTTGATTTACTTCCGTGTCTTTATCAAGTTGCTCTAATTCGGAAATAAATGGTAGCAAATGATTTTGCACATCAAATTCACACGCGAAATTTTGCAAAAAATAAATATTCGGTACATATTTAATGTGATTAAAAAATTTCACAACATTAATTCTTTCACCAAATTTCTCTTCAACTTCTTCTCTTGATAAATTTGGATAAGACAAATCGAAAACTAGATTTATTGGTACAGGTATCCATTTTAATAAATTTGTTTGAGGATTATTAATGAAAGCTGTGGAGCCCTTAACGAATCCAGCTAAAATTAAAGACATAAATCCTCCCCCAGAACTGCCATAAAACAACACATTTTTCGAATCAACTTTTAACTTTACAAATACTATTTCTAAAATATTTGCTATATCTTGTAAATAAAATCTATTTAACTCTCCCTGTCCCCAACCTAAAGATAATTTTCCAAGATATAACGTAGGGTCATTATAATATATAACAGTATCTTCAAATTCATCCATCCAAGAATGTCGATGAAAAATAGGTGGACCAATTGGCTGTTCTTGAAACCCACCTGCTCCGGATCCAAAAACAATAGTGTTAGAAGCATCGGGCTTAATACGAATTAAAAATTCATACGTTACTTTATCCCAATCAACCTTGAGTATAAATGGTTCTGTAATTTGAAAATCCATTTGCCATAATTGTTCATATGAAATGTTAATTATTTTATACTGGTCTAACAGTTTAATCACCCTTTCCATCCATTTCAAGTTGTTCTATCAAGTAAGAGAGAGCTTCAACGTGATCACCAATGATTCTTAATACTGCCGGAGGATGCCCATTGTGACTTACATTCTCCATTAAACGAATTCTATTCGGTTTTACAACATCAACGTAATGTACACATTCTACTCTATACCCTTGTAATATTGCTTTTACTTGTGCAAGACTAGGGCATAGTAAGCTTTCCCAGCCTATTGCATCTAAACATGATCTACTCATAGCATGTGGAATTGCTACTAATGAGCCATTGCTTAATTCTGGACGATTATATGCTAAATTAAGCATATATTTTACGACGTCTACAACATAAAACGGAGGGTGTAACATCGGATTCAAATCATTTAATGCTATGTCTACACCAGCTGAAACTGCTTTTGTAAAATGATGCAAATTACTTCCTGAAACACTAAAATCACCATCAATAAATAAAAGAATATCTCCTGTAGCTTCAAGCGCTCCAATAGCACGTCCAACATTATGACCAAGTCGTTCGTTATATTCAATAATAGTAACACCAAGTCTTTTAGCAATATTAGCCGTTTGATCTGTCGAACCATTTACAACGACGATGATTTCTAGTGGTTCTATTTTTCTCGCCTCAAGTATTACTTGTTCTATAGTCTCTTCTTCATTTTGTACTGGTATAATGACAGAAAGTTGCTTCCCATCATAAATTGAAGAATGCATTCCCCACCCTTGATGATAGGAAGGGTATCGCTTACATTCACCTAGTTTTTGAACAATATCTCTTCTTTTTCCTGCATCAGTAAGCCCTACTCTTCTTCCTTTTTTCTCTATCCATTTAGCTATACCGCGTAAATATCTTTCTACTTTCTCTTTTTCATTTTTGGATAACTCTTTTTTTATTAAATATCCTCCTTCCTCTATAGTCTCATCTTTAGATAACGTATTGATTGCATATTGATCGTTAATCCGCCACCCTTGATTCACAATCTTCATATGAGATAGAACGATATCTTCCATATAATTAAAGCCGATATTTTCCACTACTTCCTTCGTAAGCGCATATGGTAACGAAAGTATTGAATTGCTTTTTAAATCTGGTCGACTTAAAATTTCATTTAACATTTTTCTCCATACAATATCCATATTTGGACATTTACCTATTTCTATCAATTTATCTATTTTATTTAAAACTACATCGGCTTGATTTGTAACAATTGGCTCAATAAATCTCTGCATTTCATTTGTGGATAATAAAAAATTACTATCTACAAATAACAATACATCTCCTTTTGCTGCCTTTACAGAAGCTTCATACCCATCATAATACGTACTATATTTATCCATCAAAACAATATGGCATTTATGTTTCTTTGCTATTTCATACAAATTACTTCTATCGTTAGGAACTAAAATTATAATTTCAAGAGGATTTAGCTTCCATATAGATTGAATTGACTCTTCTAATATTTGCTCTCTTTCACTGTACAAAATAATAACCGTTAACGATTTCATTACACGCCCCCTTTACACATCATGTGACATAAAATATTAAGTATTACCATTTCCTATGAATTTGCTACTTTATTAACATATTCAAAAGTGAATTATACTGTGTGAAAACAAACGTCTATTTTTAAAAATATAATTCTGCACTTACCTCCTTTCTCTTATCATTGTTTGTTACAACTCTCACCATAAAAAACAAAAAAAGTCCTAATTTCTTTAGGACTTTTTTAAATAAATTTATCAATATTATTAATTTTATATACTACCTTTTTCCATGTTATACCGCGATCTTTTGTAGTAAATATTTCTTTTTTATTACACGCCCAACCTTTACGCCGATTAAAAAAATGCAAACAAAATACATTTTTTAACAATGGATTACTTGATACTTTAATCCATTTTGCTCCTTTTTTTATTATTTGATACACACTTCCATTTTCACTATTTATAACCCAGCCATAATAGGAACTAAAAAACGAAACAGCCACTTTACTAGTATTTATTGTTTTATTTGAAATATGCCACGAATTCCCCTTATCAAATGAGTAATTCATTAAAAATACATCATCATTCTTTTTAGTTGGTATTACTAATAAGTTATTTTTATAGATTGCTTTATAAGCCATAGCAGTCCCATTATTAATTCCTTCAAGACTTGGAATATCTTTTATAGGATGCCAACTTTCCCCACCATTTATTGTTTTAAATACCGTTGATGTTTCATAATGTTTTTGTAATGAAATAAACCCAATTAGATCGTTTATAAATGTTATCCCTGAAATACTATCACTAATACTTATATTTTTTATTACTTTCCAAACTTTCCCTTTCGTTTTCAAATAGTATAAATTATGTTCAAATTTATTTGATGCGAGCTTTCTAGATAATACAATCCATATACTATCCATATTCGTAGCATGCAATTGTACTTGAACATCAGTCGATTTCTCCCAATCTTCTTCAACCGGTAAAATAAACTCACTCCACCTTTCTCCTCTATTAACTGTATAAAATATAGCTGGCAATAAATCGTCATTCTTTTTTGTTAAACCATATGCCCAAGAGCTTCGAGCGTTTATTGGATACCCAAATAATACAATTGAATTAAGAGGATTGACAACATCCCATTCTACTCCTCTATTTTGAGTATATAAGATAGCCTGCTTTTTATTTGTATATTGAATACTAGCCCAACCATATTTATCCGTTCTCATTTGTAAAGAAGTAAATTGAATATCATTATTTTCCAATATATCACCTCATTCTTATTATTTATATATTCGTATGCTATTATTTTCAAAACGTTCTATCATTAGTTATTTAAACCACCTGCTTTATCTACTATCTTTATACTTACTTTCCCTTTTCTTCACCACTCAAATATAACGAAATTCCTTCTATTTTTCCGTTATCATATACAAACGACTGTATTTTACAAAATTCAACTATAAAAAATGCACCCCAATTGTAAACTATCCCCAACAATTAGAGTGCACTTTATATAAAATATAGCTTTAATTTTTAAGCACTTACTACAGCAGCAACTTTATCTAAACAAATAATAAACTGATTCATAAATGCGTCAATTTCCTCTTTCGTAATAATATACGGCGGAAGTAATCGAATAATATTCCCTTGTGTTACATCGACTAACATTCCTTTATTCATTAGCTCAACCTGTAATTTCTTCACATTTTCATTCGTATCATTCAGACTAATTCCAAACATCATGCCAGCATGACGCACTTCCTGTATATAATAAGAATTTTCTTTCTGAATGTCTTGCAGTTTGTCATTCAAATATAGTGACGTTTCATAAGCTTCTTGCATTAACCCATCATCAAGTAATGTATTTAATACCGTTAAACCTAAAGCTGTTCCCATTGATGAATGAGCAAACGTTGTCCCGTGATCTCCTGGTGAAAATACATCACATAACTTTTCACCTACAATAATTCCTCCTAGCGGTATCCCGCCTCCTGCTCCTTTACCAATTTGAATAATGTCCGGTGTGATATTAAAATTTTGATAAGCAAATAGTTTTCCCGTTCGACCCATACCACTTTGAACTTCATCAACGACAAGAAGTACATTATATTTTTCACATAAATTTTGAACACCATGCAAATATTTACTTGATAAAGGATAAATTCCCCCACTTCCTAAAACAGGCTCTAGCATAATCGCAATTGGTTTTTCTTTAATAATGGTCTCCTCTAATTGGTCTATATTCTCACGCTCTACTTCGTATACAGGAATAGATGTTTTAGGGAAATTTTGATATACCTTTTCTTGTCTCGTAAAATGTAGTGCCCCTAACGTCCTCCCGTGAAAACTATCTTTTAACACAACTACTCCGTCACGCTCTTCATTCGCAATAGATCTATATTTATCAATTAATTTTAATGTCGTTTCTGTCGCTTCCGTACCAGAGTTTGTAAAAAAGACTTTTCCGCTTTTTAAAGTACACTCTACTAATTTCTTTGCATACTCAATTGCAACTGGGTTTAAGAAATGAAACGGTAAATGCAACGATTTCACAACTTGCTCCATTGTCGTTTGTACAATTTTAGGATGATTGTATCCTAGTACATTTACTCCTACGCCAGAAAATAAATCTAAATACTCTTTACCATCTACATCATATAGTTTACATCCTTCTCCTCTTTCCATTGCAACCTCTGTCCGACAATATGTAGACATCATATATTCTTTATCTAATTGAAACCAATCCGACATGTTAAATTCCTCCTAGTTATTTTTCCTTTTTTAACGTTCATTCTCTATATAATCGTTTATAAATTAAGTTTTAAGATTGAAACTTTAATAGTGGTTTTCTTCCACATTTTTTATTAAAACGTGTGCTTTCTCTTCCCGATATTCATTTTTCCATAATTTCTTCTATTTCAACAGGTCCACTACATATGTGTTTTTTTCATCTAGCGGTATGTTACTGCTTTGAACTTTGTATGTCATACATAATCGAGACTATAAAATCATATTTAGTAACAATCGACGAAAAAATTTGGAGGCTATATCGATGAATGAAAAATATGATAAACATAGGAAAGAATTATTAGAAGAAGACTTTAATAAACATCGAGAACTTACTGAACCAGCTAAATTTCACTCTCAAACAGTTGGTTCACGTGGACCCGTACTAGAGCAAGATAGTGTACTGCATGAGTCATTACAACAATTTATTCATGAAAAAATTTTAGAAAGACCTGTTCATGTAAAAGGATTTGGTGCGTTCGGTTATTTTCAAACAATATATTCGATGTCTGAACATACTAAATTAAGTTTTTTACAAAATTCTAATGAAAAAGTTCCTGTTATGGTGCGATTTTCGTTAGCTGTTAGTACGAAAGGAACACCGGATACTGCTAGAAATGTACGCGGTTTTTCTACAAAATTTTATACAAAAGAAGGCATTTTTGACCTTTTATGTAATCACATTCCTGTTTTTTCTGTTCGCGATCCGATGCGTTTCCCTGAAACGATTCAAGCATTATTGCCTTCACCTAAAAATAATTTAATAGACCCGAATAGATTTTGGAGTTTTGTCGCTAAAGCACCTGAATCTATTCATTTTGTTGTCCGTTTATACTCTAATAATGGTACGGCCAAAAGTCTTCGCCACATTCCAGGACATAGTGTTAATACATATGTATGGAGAAATGCGGAAGGTAATCGAAAGTATGTAAAGTATCATTGGTACCCGTTTGAAGGTGTACAATACATTACTAGTAAAGAAGCAATTAAACTAGCTGCCGAAAATCCTGATTATAGCGGGAAAGATTTATATGATGCTATTGAAAATGGTAAACCAGTGGAGTATGGTTTATACGTCCAGCTCATGGATCCGAAAGATGAAACGCACCTTTCTTATGATCCTTTAGATGACACAAAAGTATGGGATGAACAGACGTATCCTCTCATACCAGTCGGGAAAATGGTATTAAATAAAAATCCTGAAAATTTTATGGAACAAGTAGAAAAAGTCGCCTTCTCTCCTTCTAATTTGCTAGAAGGCGCTGAGTTATCAGATGATAAAATGCTGCAAGGGCGCGCTAACATTTACAGTGATTCACAAAGAAGAAGAATTGGTCCCGAATTTCGCAAATTAACGATTAACCAGCAGCAAGATTGGACACCTGCTAATCAAATTACAACCGGTGAAGGAAGGTACGTTGAAGGTAAACTTGAAAGAGCTTCTATAACGAAACAGGATGACTTTACACAAGCTGGTGAATTTTATACGAAGTTACAGCCAATAGAAAAAGAACATCTCGCTGAAAACTTAGCTAGTGATTTGAAAGTTATATCCGATGATATTAGGGAGATCGTTTTGGGGTATTTCAATCAAGTATCAACTGATTTGAAAACAAGCATTGAGACAAAAATGAAAGAGCATTAAGAAGATTAAAACATGCTTTACGAATGAGAATTCAAATCTATATTAATTATTTTCTTATCAAAATCCAATGAGGTTATTTAATTTAAAAATATAAAGCCAACATATCCCTGTTCTAATTAGAACAGGGATATGTTGAATTAGTTTAATGTTTAACATTAAATACTTTATTTTGCTAAAAAATGTAATAAGCAGCCTTTCAAAACAAACTATAGTAAACTATTTTACTTGTACCGTATAATTCCCTGTTCCACCACCATACTTATATACACTTAAGTAATATTTCCCTGGCTTTGCATTATAATTTCCAAGCAATTTGTTTCCATCACGTTTTGTTGCATAAGCTACATAATTATTTAAATCTGATTCAGAATATAATACCCAGTTCAGTCCAAGATTTTGTTCGTTCGTAACAGAAATTTGTAAATCTTTTTGATCCTTTACATCAATAACAAATTTATCCCCCTGATCTTGATCGCTCAAGGTTCCTCTTAACAAAATATTCAAAGATAGTGGGTTTGCTGTTTCAAATGAATTATTTGGTTCTTTTTCTACAGCCGTACCTTCTTCCGTATTCACTCCGCTAAACACAACATCATATTCAAATTGCCCAGCATTATTTACACGGTAATTTACAAAATAAGCAGTCAATGTTTTATATCCAGTCCACTCTTTTCCTGAAAGACGTTTCAACATATCATTTGTTGCTTCATTCATCACTTTCCAGTCCTCAACTTCTCCTTTAGCCACACTTCCTGTATATGTACCCTGTAGTGTAAATGTATTAAAGAATTGTGATGTATTCTTTGTTACTTTCACATCTTTTAATTTCGCTTCATTCGTAATATCTGAAGTAACGTCCGAAAGCGATTTTGGATCATGCTGAGTTAAATACTCATCTGATATTTGTGGAATTGTATACTTATCGCGATTATCAATAAGCATTTGCATATAAGATTGATATTCTTCATTTAACTGATTATCTTTGCTTAATGTAGCACGGTATGCATCGTAACTTGAAACATCATTTGCACGAATTAAATCATGTACTTTATCGAACATTTCTGGACGCTTATTATACATATATGATTGCAGTGCAAACGAATAATTATAAAAATCCCACGTTCCATATTTCGCATTTAATGTTTGTGATGCTGTATAACGTTTTGCAGGATCATTAGATAACCCACCAATTATACTTTTTCGCGGTACTACACTATCTAATCGCGTTGCACCTGCAAAGAACTCTGCATTCCCTTCTTCAAACCATGTTAAACGTTCATTTTGATACATTTCCCCTTGGCCCCATAATCCCTGAACTTCGTACCTTCCCTGTAAGTAGTGCGTAAATTCATGGCGGAACAATTCTTCCAGACTATAAATACTTTGCTCTGGTGTACGTTCATATGTAAAGAAAGTCCCTGTCCCTTCAATATAAATCCCACCATTATTCGTTTCATATCCGTACAGTTGACGATTAAATTGATACTCATCTGGGCTATTATAAATAACCATCGTTAACACATCATCAGCATGTCCACTTTCAAGTGGTTTATCGCTACCAACTGTACGATAAAATTGAGAACGCACCTCTTTTGCCGCCCAGTATAGACGTTTAATTTTCTCTTCGCTAACTTTATCCCCAGCTTTAAAGACAATTGCACCATCATCAAACGTATACGTTTTCGGTAAATATTTCTTTTTACCCTCTTCTCGAATTTGATCTAAATTTACAGTTTTTCCATTCGCATCTATTCCTCCATAATTTGTAGTAATTTGTTCTGCCGCAACAAAGTATTGCTCTCCTAAATATGGATAAATTCGCATTGCATCTGTAACAACTTGTTGTCCTTTTGTGGGCGTGCTATGAAGCTTGCCCAATCGGCCAGCATAGTAAATTCCATTATTAATTAACCATCCGTTTTTATTTGTTACTGTACCAAGTAGTGCAAAACGATTTATTTCATTAATAAAGTTATCAATATTTCGAAACCACATCGTATCTTTTGGCTCTTTTCCAGTCGTGTACATATCCGTCTGAATATCAAAGTCAATTCCCTTCATCAACTCATATATAGCGTCTCCTTTTGTTCGGTCTTCAATGAAAGTTGCAAGATTATCGTTATATTGTTTAAAAATTTCACCTGCATATAAAACCGTTTCAACATCTGCTGATGCATTTCCAATTAATTTTCCATATGATGCAATTACTTTATTTTGTTCTGATGTACCAAGTTTGAAATTTGGATTTTTTGCAATTGTTTTTAAAGCTGGTAAACATTTATCATGGTAGCTACGCTCATTTAGTTTGCTTAATTCATCATGGTAAAAACCTAAATAAAACGCTGCACGTAGAGCTTCTACTAATGTTTCAATCCCTTTTGAATCATCTTGCGTATAAGCTTGTCCTTGTTCTGCTAGTTTATTAATAATCGCTTGCATTCGGCTATCATCTTGATAGAATTTAAGACTATCACTATTAAACTGAAATAATTCCGGAATTTGATACCATTTAATTGTCACAAGAAGATCAGTTAATTGTTTATTATTTAATTGATTTAACTCAGCCATCGAATACTTTTTTTCTTCAGCTAACGGCTTAATATTATCGGTTGGTGCTAGTGGACGCTGCGATAAATCCGCTAATTTTAACCGTTTTGTAAAAGATTCATTTTCTTGTACTTTTGAAGGGTGCGCCAATTCATCAACAGATTTCTGTATTCCTACCGGCTCCATTTGTAATACGTTCTTCACATTTTTCTCTTTTGTCTCTGCTTGAATTTGCAAACCATTACATGTTATTGTCACTAGTCCAACACCAAGAATCCACTTAGAAATTTTCGAATATTTAACCATACCATTGCCCTCTAGTTATTTAAATGAAAATTCAGAATTTTAAAATCAAAAAAACCACTTATTTGTATGTATTTACAGTTCCCCTATAAATACAACTATGATTAATAATGCAATAGTAGCTTGTTTTATACTATTACGAGTACAGATTCCTTACATACAATCTCCCTTCCTTACATGTAATACAAGCAAAAACCGTGCCAATCATATTTCTTATGAATAGCCAACATTCTTTTATAAATACTGTAGAATAAAATATACATAGGTGTTTCGGCAATGTATAAATCATTTGACACAAAATCTAATGTTTATGAAGAACAAATTCATTGAATGTTATAAATTCATTAGGCAGTAAATAATCCCCAATTATTAAATCTCTCAAAAAAAGGTAAACAAACATATTCCATAAAGCTAATATGTTCGTTTACCTTTTTCTATTTCAAATCAACAGCAAAATATCGTTGAATAAAAACAGCATGAATAAGTATTTTGTTATTCATTTCTCTTTTTCATATAATCTTTTTCACATTGCAACGGCTTAAATTTCACTTTTTTCCCTTTCTTCTTTTTCGTTTTTATAACGAGCCATTCCCCTCGTATATTAATATTTAAGCCCTATCTCAGGCTTAGTTTTACTCTCTAATAAGAGTCCAGTAATAAAGAAAATACTTGGACGTCTCAAGATATTTCTAGATAAT
>NZ_JAKUFX010000057.1:0-32984 GCF_022663635.1 Bacillus cereus group sp. BfR-BA-01356
GGTTTATTTGAGATGCTTATTTTTAAGAGTATGCTTTTATTTTAGGAATGTTTTGATCCGATGAGTCGAAAGCTCAGGTTGTGCTCACTCTTAAGTTGATGGGCATGTGCAACTAACCCCATATCTTCAATTTTCAAAGAGCAATCTGTACAAATATTTAGTGGCAAATTCGTTGGCTTACGCTAACTGACATTTATTTCTCACCTATTTGTTGGTGATATCATAGTTTCACACAAATTGAGAAAGGAAATGAATATCAGAAAAAGATAAAAGAAAGAACCACATTTATTGTTATATACACATTCTTTTATGAACAGGATCCAAAAAATATTAAGAAGGTGAGCTCATTGTCTAAATATTCACAGGGACAATTTATTTTTTTAGTAACTGTATTAATTAGTTATGTAAGTTTTTATTTGCTTTTTTTATTTGCTTTTCCTAATTTTTATTTTTTAACTGAATTTAATATACGAATATCGTCTTTAATTGTTGAAACTATTGTAGTTGCTTCATTACTTTACTCTATATTATTAAGGAAAATTAAAATAGAAGTCTTCTGGGTATGCATGACTTTTGCAATAGGTTGTTTCTTATTAGGGAATTTCATATCCATTTTCCAGGTTCTTGATATAGAAATACCGATTGAACACTTTCGGATGTATTTTTGTTGTTTTTCTTATTTCTTTTACTTTTTGCTTTTCTTTATAAAATTATAAAAGAGTGCACTAACTGGGAAAAATCATATTTACTCTGTGATATATGTATTGTAGTTACTTCAATATTTACTTTAGAATGGTACATATTTAATAACCCTACAGCCCATTTTTTATCTTTTTCAATTGGAGATATCTTTCTTTCATTTGTTTTTCCAATTATAGATTTATTACTTTTTTTACTTGGGATTAGCCTTGTATTTAGACCAACTATTTTTAATGCGAAAAACAAACTATATATTTTTATTATAGTATTAATTGGATTGGCTAGTACTGACTACTTATATTTTTATGTACAAGATGAATTATCGGATCGTGCAGTCATACTGTTAAGATGTTTATATAGAGTTTTTCTTTTATTAATCGCTATTGCTGCTACTATACCGAAAGAGTCATTTTCTAAAAGAAATTATTTTATTATCAATCCAATATTGGGGGAGAAAATCCTAGTATCTTTTCCTTATCTTGCAGTTACGATTTTAATTGGTTTTACCTTTAAAGAGCAAACCCATTCATCTACACTCATTACTGGAAATTGTATAACATTTGTATTTGTACTGATACGTCATACAATTATGCGAATGCAAAACCGAGATTTAACCAAAAAGTTAAAAGTGTTTAATAGTCAATTAGAACAAAAAATATCACAAAAAACTGCAGATTTAATCAAAAAATCTAATGATTTGCTGGAAAAACAAGAAAAATTTAAGTCTTTATATGAATATCATCCAGATCCTATTTTAACTATCGATTCAAACGGCATAGTATTGAATATAAACCAGGCTGGAAGTATATTATTAGGAAAAAAAAGTGTCGAATTAATAGGAAAAGAGTGCATCTCTATTTTCTTAGATGAAGATAGATTTGAATTGGAAGAGGCTCTAAAGCAGGAGGGACGATGCAGTTCGGATTCTTTACAGTTACGTGTGAAAAATAATAATGTGAAGGACGTACATTTTTGGTCTGTAACCATTGTTCCTATAATGATAGAGAGACAAACTTTTGGGAGCTATGTAATGGTAAAAGACATTACAAAAATGAAACAACAGCAAGATGAGATAAACTACCTAGCATTTCATGATACGGTGACGGAGATTGGAAATCGTATATTCTTCCAACAAGAATTGGATAGATCCATTAAGCGTGCACAAAAAACACAGGATAAGTTTGGGCTCCTGTATATTGATTTAAATCGCTTTAAGACTATTAATGATACACTGGGTCATTCGATTGGTGACAGGGTTTTAAAAGAAGTTGCCAAACGTTTTAGGGCATGTCTTTCACCGACTATTCCTCTAGCAAGAATAGGTGGAGATGAGTTTGCGATTATTGTCCATAACCAAACAGAGCAACAGCTATTGGGTTTGTGTAAAACTCTATTTCGTATAACTGAAGAACCATTTGTAGTAAATCAGCATAGTTTTTACTTATCTCTTAGTATAGGAATAGCAGTGTATCCATTTGGAGGGATAAATACTACTACACTTTTACAACATGCTGATATCGCTATGTATAGCGCAAAGGAAAAAGGTAACAATGCTGTTTGTATGTATGACGAGACATTATCTCAAAAAGTAACCCATCGATTACGATTAGAACAGGATTTACCAAATGCAATTGAAAATAGTGAGTTGTTTTTATTGTATCAACCGCTAATTGATAGTAAGGCAGGTAAGGTTATTGGTGCAGAGGCTTTAATACGTTGGCAACATCCAGAGCTTGGACTGATTTCTCCTTTTGAGTTTATACCTATTGCAGAAGAAACTTCACAGATTATTTCAATTGGGAAGTGGACGTTACAGAAAGCGTGTCAACAACTGAAAGAATGGCATTCTGCGGGCTTTTCAAATCTAAAGATGGGGATAAATTTATCAGCGATAGAGTTTGAACAGAAAGATTTTGTTCAAACAATTATATCTACCATTGGAGAGATAGGAGTACCTGCTAGTTCGATTGATTTGGAATTAACAGAGAGAATAGCAATGGTAGATGAAAAAGAAACCTTATCGAAGTTAAAAGCATTAAAATCATATGGTGTACATTTATCAATTGATGATTTTGGTACAGGATATTCTTCATTAGCATATCTTCCTTTGTATCCAATTGATACTTTGAAAATTCCAAGAGAATTTGTTAATAGGATCGGGACTTCTATGGATGGAAATGAAATTATACAAACCATTATTTCATTAGCACATACTTTAAATATGAAAGTGATCGCAGAAGGGGTAGAAACGAAAGAACAATTAACAGTGTTACAGCGTAATGCATGCTATTTTATTCAAGGATATTATTACAGTAAACCTTTAAATAAGGATGAATTTATCAATTTCTTGAATAGAAAGGTTTAATTGATATATACTGTATACTATTTTAGGTCCTGAAAATGAGCTAATTAGGTAGCTCTTTAACAGCTTTATCGTTTTCCGACTGAAGACTCCTTCCTCAAAAGTGTGAAGGTGTGAAACACCAATTTTAGGTGGGAGATGAATGTCGGTTGGTATAAGCCAACATGTTTGCTACCATATACTTGTATAGATTGCTCTTTGAAAACTGAAGATATGAGGTTGGTTGCAGAAAAACGTTGCAACCGTAAAATCTTCAACGTTCTTTCGCCCCACGTTTGCTGAAGTTGCGAAAACTAAGCTAAAGTAGGAAGCGTGGTGAGTCAACGTACAAGCCACTTATGTTTTCACCGTAGGGACTACGGGCAGAGCCTGCTAAGATAACCGGTGGATACATCGGTGTTCGCAGGAATCTTCCACTTCAAACAGTCCGTAAGGACGATAAGTGGTGAGTAGTTCAAATTAGCTCATTCCTTACAAATTATAAAAGATGTAATGCTTTTAAATTTCAGAGTAAATATCAAAAGTATAGTTGACCAAACATAACAAAAGCTTTTGTTAAAATTCACTTTTTTTATTTGAAGACCAACTGTTTCCGCAGTCATCTTCAATAGGACCAAGCTCTATTAATTTTGCGAAAAATTGCTTTCAATATATACAATTTGTATTCAAACATATATGTTCCGTAGAATTATCGTTAGACTAATTGCAAGAAATAATAACATCGATATTTCGTTCTAGACAAAATAAAAGGGAAGCTAATTAAACTCGAATTTTACATTAAATTCGAGTTTAATTGATAATTATAGTGTGTTATAATATAAATAAAATTAAACGTTAATATCGTGAGGTACATAATGCATTCAAACACATTTATATATCATATGACTCATTATAGAAATTTATCAAAAATATTATCTTCAAATGGACTCGTGTGTGTCTCTAGCATCATGAATAATGGGCAAACATATTGTAATATTGCTAATAATGATATACAAAACAGACGAGCTTATTACTCAGTTCCAGTAGAACCATTTGGAACATTACATAAATATGTTCCATTCTATTTCGCTCCAAAATCACCTATGTTATACAGTATCTATAAAGGTAATGTCACACAATATAATGAGGGGCAAGGGCCTCTCATTTATTTTGTATCGTCAGCGCAAAAAATAAAGCAAAACGGGGTTCCTTTTTGTTTTACTGATGGCCATGGAATAATGCACTTCACTGAGTATTACAATGATCTTAAAGAATTGCACAACATTGATTGGGATATAATGAAGAGTAAATATTGGCATGACACGATTGAAGACAATGATAGAAAGCGTAGAAGAATGGCAGAGTTTCTGGTTTACCAATATGTCCCACTTGACTGTATTATCGGGATTGCAGTCTATAGTCAAAAATATAAAGAAGAAACCGAAAAAATATTAACTGAACATAATGTTTCTTTAACAGTTAAATTAAAACCTAATTGGTATTATTAAGGTGGTGGTAGAAATTGATTAAAATAACAAAAGGCAATTTGTTAGAAGCTGATGCACAAGCTTTGGTGAATACCGTTAATACAGTCGGTGTAATGGGAAAAGGTATCGCCCTTCAATTTAAACAAGCATTCCCTGATAATTTTAAAGCTTATCAGAAGGCATGTAAAATTAATCAAGTTCAGCCTGGGAAAATGTTTATATATAAAACACACCTCTTAGGATCACCAGAATACATTATAAACTTTCCAACTAAAAGGCATTGGAAGAATAAATCAAGAATTGAAGATATTAAGAGTGGGCTTAGTTCTTTAAGAAATGAAATTATTAATTATAATATAAAATCGATCGCATTACCTCCTCTTGGATGTGGTAATGGGGGCTTAGATTGGAGTGAAGTACAGCCTTTAATTATAAAGTCATTAGAGGACTTAAATACTACAGTTTATCTATATGAACCTTCTGGTCATCCTGATCCAAATAGCATGAAAATAGGTACAACTAAGCCAAAAATGACAAAAGCAAGAGCTCTTTTACTATTATTAATGGAGCAATACAGAGCTCCAGGATATCACCTTTCGCTTCTCGAAATACAGAAATTAGCTTATTTTTTACAAGAGTGTGGAGAGCCTCTTCGTTTAAATTTTGTGAAATATATATATGGTCCATATGCGGAAAATTTAAATCATGTTTTAATTCGTTTAGAAGGACATTATATTCGTGGTTATGGTGATCGAAATTCTAAATCTGATATTAATCTGTTTGAAGATGCAATATTAGAAGCTAAAGAGTTTATCTCTCATGATGAAGAATCTTTAAAAAGACTTGAAGAGGTAAAAAATTTAATTGAAGGATATGAAACCCCTTATGGTATGGAGCTTTTAGCTACTGTACATTGGTCTATAAAGTATGGAAATAATTCAATAATGGATTTCGATGAGATTATCAATTATATCCATAGTTGGAATGAACGTAAAAAACACGTATTTAAAAATAATCATATAAAAAAGACAATGCAGCATCTAGAGATATTTATGCAATAAATTAAAGACTTTTAAAAGTTAATTTAAATGGAAATTCTATATAAAGTTGTTTTCGTAAGAATATCAATTAAAATTGTATTTAATGTAAAATTAGACAAATTAAGACAAAACAGTACATTGATTATAGAAAATCAATGTACTGTTTTGAAGTTTGAGGTGAAAAAATTGAGCAATCGAGAAAAACAAGTGTATAAAGCACGTGTAGAACGTCATAAAGAAAAAATGCCTTGGTATATCATTGAATATATTGAAGAGAAAACGAACCTCTCCCCTGCTACTTTGTATGGATATTTAATTGAATATGAAATGTTTTTACATTGGTTGATCTCCTCTCGTCTTGTTTTCGTAAATGGAGAAGTTGTAACGGTTACGAAATTACATGAGGTGCCAATTGAAACATTGGAACACCTTCCTCTTAAACAAGTAAAAAGGTTTAAAAGCTATTTAGAGAGACAAGGTAATAAAACAAAGGCAATTATACGAACATTTTCAGCTCTAAAATCATTATTTAACTACCTAACCAAAAACACTGAAGATGATAATGGAGAATGTTACTTTTATAGAAATGTTATGGCCAAAATGGAAATTCATAAGGAAAAAATTGACGCTTCAGCAAGAGCGAAAGAAATTTCTGAAGTTATTTTTCACAATAATGATGATATTAAATTTATGCGCTTTTTATCTAATGAATATGAGCAAATGCTAAAAGAAAACGCTCCCGGTAAGTTAAGATTCTTCAAACGCGATAGAGAGCGTGATATTGCTATTCTAAGTTTAATTTTAGGTACAGGACTTCGGGTATCTGAAACAGCTAGTTTAACTATTTCTAGTATCAATTTTCGTACTCGTTACATTAAAGTTGTACGAAAAGGAGATAAAAAATCATCTATTTTGGCTACACAAACAGCCCTAGATGATGTTCAAGAGTATCTAAAAGTACGTGCTGCTCGTTACAAGTGTCCTGATGCTGAAGATATTCTATTTGTAACAAATTATAAAGGATCCTATGCGCAAATTTCTGTTAATGCTATACAAAAGCTTACAGAGAAATACACAAGGGCTTTTGATGAAAAGAAAAGCCCTCATAAATTACGTCATACTTATGCTACTAATCACTATAATGAAAATAAAGATTTAGTATTATTAGCAAATCAAATGGGACATAATTCTATGGAAACAACATCTCTTTATACAAACATTGATGATACTAAACGACGAGCTGCAATAGAACGCTTAGAACAACGTCAATTTGAAGATACAAAAGAAAAATAAATAGTAAATAGAGAGCATTGTAGCCTACGAAAAGACAATGCTCTCTTATGTTTGTATGTCTATACTATTAATGTATAGATAAATTAATTTTTAATATCTCTACTGTTAAATAGCATACAATTAAATTTCATCCTACATCTAATCACTCAAAATATTGGTACAAGAATTGTATATTTAACCCTTTTATTTTTCTGGATTTAGGTAGATTTTAATTCTACATGTTACGCTCAATATGGAGTTGCTTCGCGTATTTAACTATCTCGAATAATTCTCTCTTTTCATCAAGATAGAATTCATCTGATAGAGACTCTACTAAATTTGATACCTGGTCAATATGATAATCCTTTACATCTGTTTTTAATCCTCTTGGATTCGTAGATGTAAACAGTGCAGTAACCTTCTCTTGCGCTTTTTCAAAATCATATTCTGCCTCATATGTTACTTCTACCGGAACAAATTCAATTCTATCTATATAAACTTCGTTACCTGAAGAGAAGTTCCAAGCACCTATTGTGAATGTACTTTGTACATCTAAAAAGCTAAATGGAGTGGTAAAGCCTACAGTTCTAAAGGTTTTATAGTCTAAGTCCTCTCCTCTATTCATAGTTGCTGAAAAATTACCTTGATTAATAGCTTTACCGTTAATTGACGTATGGAATTGTAAATCTGTGGTAGAAGCATAGCGAATCCTCACGCGATATCTTTGTGCAAATGGTGGATTAATATTTACTCGTATATCCCCAAATGTACCAGTATTCGTTCTTCGAAGGATATCCCCACCTGTAAATCCTGGTCCTCTCACTACAGCGGCACCTGAAGACAGATTGAAAGCTTTTACTAATGGTATTTGTGTAATGCTATTTGGCTCAATTGTATTTGTACGATCTGCACTACGATGCGTCCAAGAATATACCAATGCTTTCACATGTGATGCTGAAATGAGTCCTATATGAGATAATCTATGACTATAAGATTCATAATTTGGCTGTCCTGTTGCTTCAGGTGGTAATTCATTTTCTGAATCCTGTAATTGCGTCCCAATTCCAGCATACCCTGGATAATAGAAATTATCAGATGCGATCGGATGTGTGACGAATTTCCAATGAAAATCAACCCTAGGTACTCCATTAACAGGTTGAGTTAAAAATAGATTCAGCCCTGCCAATGATTCAGTCCTATAGACGTCTCGAGAAGTGAACGGTAATGTTACAGGATTAATAGAAGTATTAGTAGATCCTTGTGTTGAGATATTTAACGTTCCTCCTATTGTTCGGAATTCTAGTTTATGTCCTCCCCACATATTCATATACTGAGTGTTACTCCATCGACTTAATAAGCTGTAAATTGTAACTTGTTCTAGAAAATCGAGTAGATGCGGGTTTCGAACAACAGCAGCCTCTATGGCAGAGAACGAAGGTGCATTATTATTATACCAAGTCGTACTTGTAAAACTTGGATGCGGATGTACTGTCCCAATTGCGTCTGTATATACTTCTCTTGTAAGTTGGGCTGTAGTTTTAATTGGATACATTTGTGTATCATAGCTTGGAAATAGTGCCACTAAATCTAGTACCATTAAAGTCATGTCTCTACGGAATTGATTATATCGTACCCAACTTTCGGCATTTGTACCCCTCAAGTTATTTAGACCTGTGCTATACCATTTCACACAATGGTCGGAATAATCTCCTGCTCGTTCGACTTGACGGTTATAAAATGTTGAAATTTCTGAAGATGATAATCCCCACTCTTTTCCAAAAATAGATGCATCTCTTAATAGCAACAAATGTAAATTTGCAGCTTGGGCATATATCGGTAATAATGGTACCTCCTCTCCAGACACTGCAAAAGAAGGTAGTTTCTGAACGAACATCAATTCTAATGCGATATATTGGCTCTTGACAACACTCCTAGCCCTTGTGTTATTACGATTTCCAACCCAACTTTCAAGCGAATCATGGTAGACAGCTAAGGCATCTCCTAATCCTTTCAAGTCTGTAAGTGCTTTATTTCTTGCATAAGTTGATATTTTTTGATTAATAATCTCTTCTACATGTTCCATAAAGATTTCCCATTGATTTTTCCCCTTAGGCCATAGCTCACCTAAGATAAAACTATAAAGACTAGCTACTTGTCCTGCAAAAGGAACGCCTAGGGTACCAAGTATTTTACCCGCAATACCAATACCTGTTTGAATTGTTGATGCACTAACAAACGGCTCTACATTTTCATACTCAGACATTTTCAAACAATCTTCATGATTAATGTTTTGTAATTCTATATCTGTTTCATTTTTTAGTGAATCCGTAGAGATTTTATCTACTTTCGCATTGCAAGAAAAACTTTGATGCTTATCTTGATTCTTTAGTTTCATATTAATCCCTCCACTTATACTATTATTTAATTTTCAGATATAATTTTATTCATACAAAATTATACTTAGCTGTAATGTCAAATAAAGCATTTTCAATTTATACATATATTTCATAATTAATTATATAATATATGTGGAATTTACTAATAAATATTATTCCTTAATAACTTTCTAACGTCTTTAAACCTTCTTTAAAAATGAACTGAAATAACTTCAAACACCTATAAATACTCTTATTAGTGCTTTATTTTCGATTACAAGTAAAGCATATACCAAATAAAAAAAGAAAAAGCAGAGATATTTTCATCGATAGGTGAAAATATCTCTGCTTGATTAAGTTGCTCTATACATATGTATTACTAGAAAATAACATAGTAAAACGGACATCACTCCGTTTCAATGGAGGTGATGTCCGTTTTTCATTACAACAAATTACTTATCTATTTGTAATGCTGCTCTTGGACAATTGATTTGAAAACGATATTTAAACCTGAGTTTGCATGAGACTATTCCTCCATAAGGAGTAATTCCACGCTGTCCACGATAAATGTTCCTTCCGTTTCTCCAATCTCAATCCATACCTTATCGGTTTCTGGGAAGTATTCTAATTCTTTTGTCACATAACCAACTGGTAGTGGCGTGTAATCCCTATACCCTCTGTTAAATTCACAAGGATTCTCTCTTCGTCCATCTGTATACGATTTTTCTTCATAGACTGACGCATAATCAGCTGGTACGGAAGGAGCTTCGTTATATCCTCGATTACGAGAAGTGTACGCACCTCCGTATTCTTCTTGATTTACAGTATAATCATTACACGTTACCGTGTTATTTGGATAGATTTCCTCTTCTACGCAGTTGCTAAACTTCAGTTCGTCTGTATTGTTCTCGATCTCATGAATGGTTACGCAACCTTCTCCATATCCCTCCTTGTACGCTGTGACACGAAGGATATAGCCACGACCCGGACAGACACGAACTTCTTGTGACACTTCTGCTTCCCATTCCGGAACAACAAGGACCGAACGTTGGTTGTTTTGTTCTTCTACATCTACATGCCCTTTCACGTTCCAGCAGGATAAGCCATTATTAAAATCACCATTTTTAATGACATTTCTCGCATCATATAGGGAGAATGCAGTGAAAATACGCCCTTCTAATTCTTCAAAAATAGCCGCATTGACACCCGGAATCACAGACAGCTCAGGCAGATAAGCTTCTCGAATGCTATGAACACGTTTATCTGCCGCATGAATCATGGCAATATTCGTATCCGCTTGTAATTGATCATATTGAGAGTTTACAAATAAAGCATCTACAGATTCTTTTGCCTCTTTATAAACGATATTTGTTTCCCATTCCAATTTTTCACGTTTGTCTCTCCATTTTTTCTCCGCTCTTTTCACACGAGCTAGCGCTTCTCCTACTAATGGTTTCTCTTCGAGAAACTCTAGATTCCCTAGTCTTGCGTGCCCATCTTGCGTCTTAATCTTAAAGATCACCCATACACCTAGGTCCTCATTTAAGTCTGTACATCCTACATCAATGTCTAAGGAGAAATGATGCGAATGATGGGCACACTTTTCTCCATCCCTACACGAACAATCTAAGTCAGGATTCCATTCAAGGTGTGGCGCGCATCGATTCGGCTCTCCACACTTTCCGATTGGACTTTGGGCTGAAAGCGGCCATAAGGAACCCGTACCTGGCACATTTACTGTTTCATGTTTTGCATTGTAGCGAATTAAATAGATTTCTAAGTCTTGACTATCTTCGATATACCCTCTTAATTGATAACGGGTATAGGCTTTTAATTTCGACTCATCTATTTTTTGATATAAATACGTTGGATAGCACTCATCAAAGGTACCCAATAGCGTAACGTAATTCTCTTTGAATACGTCATCGCCTCCTTGGATGGTAATATCCGTACTTCCTCTCCAGCCACGGTCTAGTTGTCTATTGATCCCTCTGAAGTTTGGATCTTGAAGTAAATTCCGCTCATCACTAAGTCGCTTCGCATGTTTGACTTTCTCGGACAATTCTTGTTTTTCATCCAGACAAAATTCATCTGATAAACACTCAACTAAATTGGATACTTGATCAATATGATAATCCGTCACATCTGTTTTTAACCCGATTTGATTGGAAGAAGTAAACAGCTCATTCACCGCCTTTTGTGCTCTTTCTAAATCATATTCTGCCTCAAAGGTTACTTCTGCCGGAACAAATTCAATTCGATCTATATAAACTTCATTGCCTGAATTGAAGACATGAGCACTTAACGTAAATACACTTGATCCATTTGAAAAGTTAAACGGAGTAGTAAAACCTACAGTCCTAAAGCTTCCGGACTGTAAATTACTCCCACTACTCATAGTTGCTGAAAAATTACCCTGATTAATAGGTCTTCCGTCAATTGATGTATGGAATTGTAAATTTGTAGTAGAAGCGTAGCGAATTCTTACCCGATATCTTTGTGATAATGGTGCAGTAATATTTACTCTTAAGGTTGAAATCTGGCCAGGTGAAGTTCTTCGAAGAATATCTCCTCCTGTAAATCCTGGTCCTTTAACGACAGAAGTTCCAGAGCCAAGATTAGTAGATTTTGTTAAAGGTATTTGTGTAATTTGTGATGAAGGAATTATATTATTAAATTCAGCACTGCGATGCTGCCAAGAAAACGTTGGAGCTCTCAAGGTGTAAACTGCTCCAGCTGCTTGGCTCAGCATTGTAACATGACTCAATCGATGGCTAAATCCCGCACGAGGTGGTACACTATTATCCTGTGGCGGTATTACATCTAGTGAATCGACTGTACCCCTTTGTCTATATATAGTGGAAGGCAAGTTGGTCGTTAGGGAGGCAAAAGAAAACTCCGTTCCATCAAGGACAAACAGTTCCTGATTATTTGGGCCTGAACCAAGTATAATTCTTCTATATAAAGGTGAAGATAATGTTCTAAAAATCCCCAAACCAGTTAATGAGACAAGTACGGGTGGAGCTGCATTCCCCGCATTCCCAAATAAAGGGAATGCGAATTCTGGTCCTGAAAACCCTACAGGAGAAGCTGTTATTTGATGCCCTGACCAATAATTAAAGCCTCTATGCACATCAGTATAAATGGTTATACTATTAAGGATATCCATAAGATGTGGTTGCCTAATATTCTGTTCTATTCTCTGAGCCATTCCACGAAAACTACCATCAAAATTTTCTAATACTGGGTTCGTATAAATTTCTCTTGTTAATTGGGAAACTGTTCGAATTGGATACCTTCGACTATCATAATTTGAGAATAGAGCAACGATATCTAATACAGTAAGTGTTAGCTCTCTTCTAAATTGATTATACCTTACCCAATCTCTAGAATCCGGTCCCCATACACGCTCTAATCCCGTATTGTACCAGCGCACAGCATAATCTGTATAGTTGCCAATAAGCCTAGTTAAATCATTATAACGACTATTGATAGTCGCGGCATCAAATCCCCACCTTTGTCCAAACACTGAAACATCTCTCAAAACTGATAAATGTAAATTTGCAGCTTGAACATATACTGATAAAAGAGGAACTTGATAATTTTGAACTGCAAAAAGAGGAATAGCGGTTGTAAGGGCACTGTTCATGTCATTGAATTGAATACGCATCTCTTCTCTTAATGCTGGATTAGTAGGATCTGCTTCCCACTCTCTAAAAGATTCTGCGTAAATTTGATAAAGATTGCTTAGTCCTTCTAATCTAGAAATGGCTTGGTTCCTAGCGAATTCTTCTATTCTTTGGTTAATTAACTGTTCAATTTGTACAAGAAATGCGTCCCATTGAGAGGGACCAAAAATTCCCCATATTATATCAACTAGTCCTAACACAAATCCAGCACCGGGAACAAATTCACTCAAAAGAAATTGCGTTAGCGACAAGGAAATATCGATTGGGGTGTAACCAGTTTCTATTCTTTCTCCACCTAATACTTCTACTTCAGGGTTACTTAAACAATTATAAGGAATGCATTCATTGATGTTCGGATTGTTATCCATAAGTTACCTCCATCTCTTTTATTAAGATACCAATTCATTATGATATAATACTGTTTTTCATTACTACAATTTAAAACATATGACTCATCTTATGAAAAAATGCACAAAGTGCAACTAATTTTACTAAATATCAATTTTTGACCCAGGGTGTTAACAATCTACTTACTTCTCGCCCATTATCCATGCTTTAGACTTTACAATGTTTAACCAATGCATTAAGGGTTTGTATTCCGTTAACTTATTTTAAAGTCTTATTACTTTTTATACTTATATATAAAATCCACTTTTCCTATTTTACATATACAAATTGAGAATTTGCGGTAATGTAGAAATACTTACACTTATACATGTTAGAACCATTTACCTGCAATTCATCTTGAATTGTAAATGCTTCCCCTTTTTTTACAGTCTTAATCTTATCATTCCAATTAGCAGAACCATAGACCCATAATTCGTTTGTATCTACAACAACTAATTTACCAATATTACTCGTTTGTCTACGGGCAAAGTAAATATAGGAAGAGTCATATTTCACCCATGAATTACCTAGGTTCAGCCAGCCCTCACGTTCTTCCCAAACAATATAAGATTCAGGTTTGTTCAATTTACGAATTACATCACTACTCGTGCTAGGTCCTCTGCGAAGGTTAATATTTACACCTTCCATGTAAGCAATTCCTAATCCTTGTGTACCCGCATCCTTGTTATGATTCTCTACAACCATATCGTTTAGACTATCTTCAATCATCCTCTTGAAACCCTCAAATCCACCTGGTCGATTAAATATCGGACGTGGACAGTTCTTTCCACTCCAATGTTGATGGGAAACTACGTTCCCAATCTTTAATCCAAGGTGAGCCATGAGAAACTTAACGAGACCCGCAGCATGGGTTAAGGCTTTTTCAAAATTACCATCACGATTTTCACAAATTTCAATGCCGATAGACGAGCGATTACCCGCTCCATTCCCGTCTCCGGCATGCCAACCATTCTCATTTAGTGGTAAGTGCTGTACAATCCGATGATCGTCTACCGTAAAATGCCAGGATACACCAGATGATCCACCACCATTGTTAACATATCTAGCATGCGCTCTTGCATCTGCACCTGCATTTTGGTTTGCAGTGGTGTGAATTGTGATATATCTTGGATTCATGGTATATGCAGGACGGTTACGGTTTCCTTTTGGAATGATATTACTTTCAAAAGGTATTTTATTAATTTCTTTAACATTGAATACTGTCATATAGCTACATCTCCTATCAGATTATTTAATACGCTTTCAATCTTTCTTAAATACATATTTCTATATTTATGAGTACAGTATATCTCTGTCCTGAAATAAAAAAGCATAGATATTTTCACCTATTGATGAAGTTAACCATGCTTTTCCACATAAAACATCTAAAATGCCTTGAAATTTTAGGAATGGTTCTTAAAAACTTCTTTTCGTGATGTATGATTTGATTTTTTTTCGATATACCTAAAAAGGAGCTAAAAGGAGCTAACAGTTGATTAAATCCTTTTAGCTCCTTTTTTATTTCAAATCGATATATATGTTAATTAACACAAGGAATTCAATCCCTCAATTCATGCAAACTACAGAAACTCTACAATAAAAATGCAAGTAATTAAAAAGATTTTATTTCCCTAAATTTAAGCAGATTTTTTATCCCACTTAAATATTTTATTTAAAAATTTATATATTTTTCTCGATTCTTTAGTAAAGAGTGGCCCTAAAATAGATAGGATAAGTACATATAGTGCTGAGAACGGTTTCAATACTGACATTAAACCACCCGCCATACCAATATTAGCCATAATAATTGAAAACTCCCCCCTTGACACGATTGTTAACCCAATATTTGTCGATGCTTTATGAGATAATCCAGCTTGCCTTCCTGCAATCATCCCTGCTACAAAGTTCCCAATGATTGTCAGTAGTACAGCACCTAACGTTAGCCATATCGCTCCACCTAACGAAAACGGATCTATACCTAAACCGAAGCTAAAGAAGAAGATAGCTCCAAAAAAGTCTCTAAATGGAACAACAAGATGTTCAATTCGATCACTATGCTCTGTTTCAGAAAAAACTAAACCTAACAGAAGTGCTCCGATTGCTTCCGCAACATGAATTGTTTCAGAAAAACCAGCGATAAAGAATAAAGAAGAAAATACTACTATAATAAAAATTTCATCTGAACTAATATTCAACAATTTATTTAATAACGGAGTAGCCCATCTAGCTACAATAAAGAATAAGAGCATATATCCCAAAGCTATACCAATTGAGGTAAGAGCACCTAAGAATGAAGCATGATCACCAAGGACTAAGCCAGAAACCACTGATAAATATACAGCAAGGAATATATCTTCAAACATGATAATTCCTAAAATTAGCTCCGTTTCTTTATTCCCTGTTCTTTTTAAATCAACTAGTACTTTTGCAACAATAGCACTAGAAGAAATTGTAATAACCCCCGCTATAATCAAAGTTTCTAATAAAGGGAATCTCATCAAAAATCCATATAGTAACCCCAACGAAAAATTAATCAAAATATAGATTGTTCCACCAATCGCGATAGAACGACCAGATTTAATTAGCTTTTTCATTGAAAATTCTAATCCTAGGTAAAATAGAAGAAAAAGTACTCCTATCCTTCCCAAGAAAGAGATTACACTTTCACTTTCTATAAATCTAAAATCGATTACACCTATTACCGGAGCGTGTGGGCCAACTAACATCCCCAGAACAATTAAAAAAGGAATAATTGAAAATTTAAGCCTTCCAGCGACTACTGCTGCAATTGCTACTAAAATTAGAGCTGTACCAACTTCAAAAATTAAAGTATCCATCTAGTCAGTCTCCTCTATTTGAAAGTAATTCATTAATAAGTTTTTTAACTTCGTTTCTTTCTCCAGAGACTACTAACATATCCCCCTTCTCGATAACAGATTCTGGTCCTGGGTTAAATAATTTTTTCATGTTTTCTCTTATAATGGCTATAACAGTTACATTGTATATTTTTCTTATTTCAAGCTGACCTATTGTTTTTTCAATGGCAAGAGCTTTATTTTCAACTTTAAACCATTCAATTGTTATTCCTTCAAATGCCATTTCAATTGTTTCTAAAGCTTGAGGTTTATATACCATTCCTCCTAATATTGCTGCGAGCTTTCTTGCCTCTGAATCACACAAAGAGACACTTGAGATACTTTCTTCGTGGTCTGTATCAAAATGATACATTTCTCTACGTCCATCATCATGAATCACGATTACCATTTTATTATTATCTTTTGTGACAATATGAAATTTATAACCGATGCCCGGCAATTCACTTTCTCGAATATTCATATAATTTCCTCCTCAGCAGTTTTTCTATACTCTAAATATGTCCAATTTCAATTAATTTAATATCCGTCTTAAACTTACTCCTCTATCTTGTTTAAGAAATATATTTTAGAAATTCACCCCATTGTGGATACTTATGATTAGGTAATTTCTGATTATATACATAAGTGAATACTATGAAAAAAATTATGGATGTTATGGAGAAAAATACTACAATTTTAGTTTTCATGATTTTTAAAGCATACTATTAACAAGGAGTTATTATCCAAATTCATCCCTTCTTTCTGTTTTTATACTTAATATCATTCAATAATCAAAAAACTTTAAAGACACCAAATAATGTTGCTTAATATAATTTATTTTTAAGTAACGCGAAAATTGTAGATTTAACAATATTTCAACATCTTAAATAACATTAATTCTTTTTATACAATTATCATTTTAGAAATTAAAAGGTCCTATATAAAGGAAAACAGAGAATGTAGCTTTTAGATTGTCCAATTGGTAATAATGGTCATACACTAGGCTTCCAATTTCGAAAGGAACGCGAACATCGAGCAAGACCATTGGCATAGAAATATAAAAAGACGTGTTGCAAAATTCTTAGGATTTTAAAGTATTCGTCATGCTTCACTTTCCTTAAAGGGCATTTAAACCGTTCATTCTATATAAAAAAAAACGAAGTTTATAAAGACCAAACTTCGTTTTTTCTACGTATGATAAATTGCAAAAATCACTAGCAATCATACCTAAATTTTATCTCTTAAAAATTCACAATAGAACCATTTTTTGCACCAATACATGTTTTACTAAGTCAAGTGAAAGTTACGTTATATAATTTAATCCTTCTTTCCATGTCCCTCTATAGTGAATTGTGAAACTAACTGTACCAATTCTTCTACTTTTCCCTTTACTTTGTTAGATTGATTGGCAATATCCTCAATTGAGATTGCCTGTTCTTGGATTGACTGTGCAGCATGACTTGTCCCATTAGCTACTTGTGCTGCTGTTTTAGAAACTGTTGACAATGATATATTCACTTCATCTGTTCCAGCAGACATTTCTTCTGTTGCTGCACATACCTCTTGCATTTGACTAGAAATCTTATCAATATCCTTTACAACAGAAAAGAATACTTGGTTTGCCTTCTGAGCGGCTTCTTTTCCTTCTATTGCTTTTTGTTTCCCCCTTTGCATTACATCAACTGTAGCTTTTGTATCTTGTAGAATATTTTTGATTAAATGATTTATTTCATTAGCGAACTCTTTAGATTTTTCTGCCAAATCCCTTACTTCTTCTGCAACCACTGCAAATCCTTTCCCATTTTCACCAGCACGTGCAGCTTCAATTGCAGCGTTTAATGCTAAAAGATTAGTTTGGTCTGCAATATTAGTAATTGCATCTAGGGCTTTATCAATTTGCTGCGTGCGTGTAACAAGTGTATCTATTACTATAGAGGTTTCTTCAACTACTGCATGTACACTATTCATTTGAAGGATGGATTGTTTTATTTCTTCACTGCCTGAATTTACATGTTCAGTTGTTTCAACGGACATTTCAGTAACCATTTTTGATGATTCAGCGATAGTTTGAACTCCGGTAGCAATTTCTTTTAATGATGATGAATTCTCTTGGATACTTATAAATTGTCCTTCTATTTTGGTATTTACTTCAGAAATATTTTGAACAACTTCATTTGATAGATAAGATGCTTTTTTTGTGTTTTTTAACATACCTTCTGTAGAAGAAATAACCTCGTTGGCTGTACTCTTTACATTTCCTATTAGTTGTTGTAGATTATCTAACATATTGTTAAAAGAGTGTACTATATGTCCTAATTCATTATTAGATTCATAAGAAGTGCGTATTGTTAAATTACCTGCAGATACTTTTTCCATGTCTTGTTGTAATAATATGATTGGTTGCTTGATTGCACGTTTAATAAAATAACCGATTAAAGTAACAATTATTATTGCTAAAACTGATATGCTAATAAACAATGTCATTGTATTTTTTATACTGCTGATATTAGATTTCTGTAACTGTTGTGCATTATTTTTGTTATATCTAATAAGTTCCTGGATAGATTCTATTGCCTTTTTAATATTTGGTTCAATCTCTTTTAAATAATATGTAAATAAGTCTTCATTATTGGATAAGTTTATATCTTGTATTTTTTTTATTTGTATTCTTAATTCATCAAATAATCCGTAAAAATCTTTATACAATTTTAATTCTTTGTTAGAACTAATTTTAGACTCAAATTGTTTTAATAACTTATCATTTTCTTTTCGAGCATCGTTGATCTCCGCCAGTAATTCTTTACTTCTTTTTTCATCTTTTGATATCATCATCTCCATTAAATTCATATTAACATGGAAAATATTCGCTTCTACAGATCCAATATGTTGGATTGACAATAAATTATTTTCGTACATGTTAGTTGAAGCATTCTTACTTTCTGCTAAACAAAAAAAACCTATTGTGGAAAGGGTTATACAAGCGACGATAGATATCGTTATCAATCCGTTTAATTTAGTGCCTATCTTACTATTTTTTATAAATGACAATCAAATTCACTCCATTGTTATAATAAGTTATTAAGAATTAGATTCAATAAATATAATTGTAATTCGGGTATATATTTCGAACTGTTTTTATTTTAATTCATAAGAAAAATTTTATTTTTCTTGATGTGTCTATCAAGGTTTCTTACTCGATCCGTTATAAAATTGATCTAAAGCAAGCTCCCTTCAATAGTCTTTATGCTATCAACATAAATATGGGTTTCTATATAGTAACGGAAAAAGTCTTTGTTGAAATCAACTGCTCATATATATCCAAAAAAGTTACTTTTAATATTGATGCTATAATATTATTTTCGTGTTTGCTGTTTCATTCGGAAGACATTCTATATAATAAATAAGCATATTAATAGTTTAAAGAACTATATGGATACATACCTCAAGTGTATTTTATAAATTAAACTTGAGGTATGCACATTATTAAATTAATCCATTTTTTTGTAGATTTCTGCTCAAGTGATAATATATTGGGTTTTATAGTTAAACTTTTTCAAAAAAACCCTTCTAATTTTATGTCCGTATATTCAAATAACACATTTAAAATGTTACAGTATTCTCATTAAAAAATTCCATCCTCGGTTAGCTGAATAGTAGTCTGGATCATCAGTAATTATAGAAGAGCTTTGAATTTATGAATATCTCCAATATGTCTAACTTTGCCTGCTTTTATTCATTACCTTATATTGAACTAAGGGTAATCATTCTCCAAGTTATGAGTGAAGACTCCCTCTTTGATTTTCACATCTAATAATACCGTTATATAGGCAATAGTATGCGGGAGCATAATAATAGATTAAACCGTTTCCACATAATCTAAAATTCCATGGTTTTTGTACGTCAAAGTGTTTGTAGAATTACATTTTGCATTTAAAGTTACGCTCCCATTCTCTAGGAATGGTGTACCAATTTTACCATGTACTTCGCTCGCTATCGCAATTTCATTTTTGTAACATATGTTATTGTATTAGAATATATTTTACGAATTCCCATAAAATTAACAGTTTTTCAAAATTGGTTACATCCTCTAAATCACCTTGTCTAACACAAAGTGTGATATTAATAATTATTTTGGGGCCCACTGGCAATGGACCATATAAATTTTTGGATTTAAAATCTTACACGTTCACATTAATTTCAATACGAAGTAAGCTATTTCCCCTAGATTATTAACATAGAATTGAACTAAATACTGAGATTATTTCCCTATATTAAGAACTCAGTCCTCCCTTTGTTTCATAAATGTAAGTAGTTATTTCACTGTAAAATTTTCTATTTCTACAGTTATCGCTAAAATCCATATCCATATTTAATAATATTTTTGTTAAAATTCACCTTATATTCTTCCCCCTATCTTACACATAATTATTTTACTAAATAACTTTTATTAATTTAGCTCATAATAGTGTCCTACTAAGAAATCATTTTGTTTTTCCTTAATGATAATCATATATATATAAGTATTTAAAAGCTAATTTTCACTAAATTAAACATAAAACACATAAAATAATTAGTTTATTAATTCACAAACATATATTATGATTATAAATATATTGCAATTTTGACATAAATACTCATATTTTCATTTGGAAACAGTACCGAGGTTTAATAATGTCACAAAAAATTAATAATAGTATGCAATGTTATTTCTTTAAATTTAAGTATTTTTATTATCTCATTCCTTTTAATTGTATTTTTGAAAACTTTTATGTTATCTATGGTTATTTTTTTGTATAGCTGAAATATCATTTTACTATTTGTGAATTCCTAAGAATAAAAATAAAGAGGTTGCCTCAGAGTAATCATTCAACTACTTTAAGACAACCTCTAACATCCATACATTATATATACTTAATTTTAGTAGATAGATCAAAAACTATAAACTTATATTTACATAAGAACCTCAAACTTTAATAAAGTGGTGAAATATTAGTTGGTACAAGCATAATATTCATAAGATCAAATTGAGTACCGGAGTTTAATGTTACATTTATATCTAATGGTACATCAGAATTACTACTTGCTACTACATTACCGATATTAATATCTGAAAAACGAGCTCCATTATCATTAACTCCATCGTTATTTGTAGTAGTATTAACATTTGTAGCAGTATATACCCTACCGTTTATAGTAACTCGAATAGTGGAATTTCCTATTGAAGAAACTCTTAAATAAAGATTGTAACTATTTCCATTCCCTCTAAGCGTATAACGAGCTGTTGTGTTGTTTTGTTCAAACCTTAAAGAATCACCTTGATTTCCAAATTTTTCAGAAATAAATGTTCGTGTTTGATTATTCACTTGAGTTGCATGTATCGGCGAAATAGTAAATCCTGTATAGTCATTTGGCGCTAAATGAATCATAGAACCATTTTCATGAACAGCATGGATATTATTTTTTCTGTTATGCACAGATACCATATAAGCTCGTGCTCCACCAGGTGTTCCTGAAGGACTTGCTATATTTCTTATTTCATTATAGTGTAACGGTCTTCTTAAATCTTCATTTCTAACAACTAAAGGAACTCCAGAAATATTACGAATAAAATAATCTGGGAAATAGTTTGAATTACCGCGAGCTGTAAAAGCACCACTCCTTAACCCTAAAGTTGTCTCAAAGGATTCTGTTTGCCAATTTGTAACGGTGGCAACGCCCTCCCGATCTGAACCTGAATCTAGCCAACTCCTAACAAATGGCGTTAACAATGGGGGGAGAAATGTGCTACAATTAAAATTTTGATTAAACGGAGATGCACCTATATCACCAGACGAAATTCCTCCACTGTAATTAACCCTTGCAGCAAGCAATGCGTGAGTTGTAGTAGAACCAGGTAAACCAACTATATTAGGGAAGGTATTAGAAAGCCTAGCACCACTAAATCCATTTAACACATAATTTGAATTAACTTGGAAAAGAGAATATAAAAATGGCCAGTCTTGTGAAGTAAATGATTGGGTCTGCTGTGGTCCACTACCACTTGCATATAAATTAGCACCGGAAGATACTAGAAGACTTTGATATTTAAACAACGACCAGATAGATACATACTCAAATACATTTAAAAACATATATGTTCTAAATTCTAACATATCGTGTAAACGAGTGTTTAAACCTTTAAACGCACTTTGATACGTATTTATACAATAGTTAGAGTAATCTCTTGTATAATTTTTCAAGTAATCTCGATACGTACGTAATGTTGCTGCTGAAATTCCCCATTCATCTGCATTTAGAATAACATCTCTAATAAAAGAAAGATGTAAATTGGCTGCCTGTGCAAATAAAGGTAATAATAACAGTTGGTATCCTTGCATCTGGAACTGGGGTAATCTATTTAGAAATAATTGTTGCATTGTATTAACTGAAGAAGTTATTGATAAAGGAACAGCGTTTCGGTTAGGGTTCAAAAAATTATCTACTTGTCGATTAAACTCTTCTACATTTGCTTGCAGCCCTGTCAATTCCGCATTTACACGGGCAAGAGTGTCTGTATTAAGTCTTTGATTCAGGAATTTTTCTGTCTCTCTTAAAATATCTTGCATTAGATTTGTACTACCACTAGGAAATATTAAATTCCGTAACTCACTTAGTATCCTTTTTCCAACAAGACTCCCCACTTTCTTTAACAGAAAACTAGCCACAGTTCCAACAATAGGATCTAGGTATAAACTATGATTATTTTTTTTCCACTCCGTCCATTCCTTTTGTACGGTATCTAATGATTTGTGTTGAAAACTAAATGGATCATGAGCCGCTACATTATACGCATCACAAATAGTAGTTCTTCCGCTATTCAATACACTATTCATATAAAATTCCTCCTTAAATATTAAGTAATATATTAAAATTAAAGATACTAAATTAGCCTGATAATAACGAATATTTTTAAGAAAGTGCTTATTTACAACCACAATTACAACTCTAACTTTGATTATAATTATTAATTAAGTCTTAAACATAGGAATCATTCTCACTTTTGTTATACGCATAATTTGTATATGGTATAGGAAGGATCATACTTTAAACATGAAAGCCTACATTTAGCCATCCATCATGCTCCTCCCTAAATCATCTACAGTAATACCCAGCATATACCAGATGAGACACCACCATTATTTGCAAATCTAGCATGTTCGCTTGTTTCTGTATTTTGGTCCACTAGTGTGTAAATGGCGATTTTTCTTGGAATCATGGAATAAGCAAGAAGATTCCAAGTACCTTTTGTAATGATATTACTTTCAAAAAGTAATTTATTTATTACTAGTATAAAATTTGAAAACTGTCACAATACCGAAATTCCTAATCATTCCAGTTGATTATTTTATTTCTCAAAAATTACCCTTCATCTTTCTTAAATCTAGTTAATCATCCATTTACCGCTTTCTTAACTGCTTCTATTCTCCTTTCCATACGTTACATTAACAGGTGTATTAGAGAATCCATTTTTCAAAACAAAAATTGTTTGGTTAATTTTCAAAAATGTTCAAACTATTTATACAATTATTAGAATTGGATATTATCTCCTGTTAATAATTTTCCCTGCCGTATGAGTAAAGTATATCTTTAATTTAAAAAGAAAAAGCATAGATATCTTCACCTATAGAAGAAGATATCTATGCTTTTTTTGAACTACCCCCACTTTCACTTCATTTAGAAGTGAGGGATTCCTAAGTAAAGAATTCTATCGAACTCTAATTGATTAGGCTATCTCCGCAGTCCTTTCGGTTAGAAGTCATATTGCTTCATTCTTTAGATTGATACTTGCGTTAATATCCCTATCATGATGTGTACGACAAGAAGGACAGTCTCACTTACGTAGGTTTAGATTTTTAACGTCTTTGTTTTGATATCCACAACAAGAACATTATTGGCTGGAAGCAATTGTTTTCGATAAGACAATAACTTGTTTTCCGTACCATTTTGCTTTGTATTCCAACATGGCTTGAAATTGTGACCATGATACTTCACTAATTGCTTTTGCTAACTTGTGATTCTGTAACATATTCGATACTTGCAAATCCTCTATACCGATAACATCATGGTTTTTGATGATTTCAGTCGAGATTTTGTCTAAGTAATATTTTCTATATTTTTCCATTTATTAATAAATCCTAGCTACCTTTACTCGCTGCTTATTCCAGCGAGAAGATCCTTTCGTCCTTCTAGAAAGAACATGCTGTACTTTCGCCACCTTCGCTTCTAATGAGCGAAAAAATTACGGATTTTTATAGGTTGTTCCATCTGACAAAATGGCAAAATCTTTTAGTCCCATATCCATTCTGATGTAAGAATGTGTTTTCGGAAGTTCTTGTACTTCTGTTTCAACTAACAATGAAACAAAGTATATGCCAGAAGGGTTCCGTCTAACTGTAGCATTTACAATACGTCCCTTTACTTCGCGACTTTCGGCAACTTTATTTTTTACCTACACTGGCAATGTTTTCGTTTGTTTAATTTTGTGGTATATGATTGTACGTTGTTCTTCTTAGATTTAAAGCGCGAGGCGCTGTTTTATTTTTTGAAAAAGCGTGTATACGCATCTGCAAGATTATAAACAGACAAATGAATCACAATAATATCCACTTCTTTTAGCCAAACAAACTCTTTCTTCATGGCAGGAACTTTGGCAGAACATGTACCATAGGTCAAACCTCTTCCTGCCTCTTTATATAAGTCATCCCATAAGGAAAGAAAATGATTGAATACAAAGCGAGAACAACCAATCGTTTTATTGATTAGAATTGCTTGTGCTTGATTTGGAAAGATATAAAACTTATAAGCTTTATTAATCATCATTTGATTCACCTCCATTTCTGTATATGGCTACCATACACCGAACGTGTATTCTAAAGAGAGGCAGTCGCGATTTATGTATGTTGAACAAGCCAATTCATCTCCAACCTACTCATTGTGCTGTGACCCTTCACGCTCCTTGAGGAAGGAATCTTCTTGGCTAAAATGATAAATGAAGGAGCTACCTATTCACCAATTGTTATAAAAACACTTTAATCCTCCATCAATATAAGCCTTATGAGATAGTTAATTTCGTCTGATATTAGTAAGGACTAAAAATCATATTATACTTCTACTGAAAAATATTCATTTACCTCTACACTTCCCCCCCTACTTTTATTATGTTTTTCTATACACTTATGTTAGAACACAGTATAAAAAAATAAACATCACTCTTATAAGAGTGATGTTTATCTTTTATACTGTGTCATTTAAAGCAACTATGCATAAAACTATTCATCTATAATGCGTAATTCTAAACTGTCTACAATGAATTTCTCTTTCGTTTGTCAAATCGCTAACTATAATTTATCTATTTCTGGGAAACATTCTAATTCTTCTATGACATAACGAGGTGAGAATGAAGTGCCTTTCCTTACAATTCATTAACTTTAAATTTAAATACGTTTTTTCTAAGAGCCTTTTAATAATTGAGCTATATATACATCTTAGCAAACAAAATTGTGTTTTTCCATAATCAAGGACATTATACAAGAATTAGCTTTTAAAAACTGTTAATATTAGATCCCGATCTTACTTAATAGAGACATCGTAAAAATGTACAATAGGACCACCATATAAATTATTCCCTTGAGAAAGCTCTATATAAAAGTTATCTTTCTCAAATTTTGTAGTGAACATTTCAGAAACATCTTTAGCACCGCTCATATATCTTTTTTCAAATAACACTTCCCTAGAATTTCTAATCCTTACATTAGCATCTCCGGACACAGAAAAATACACTCTATAAGTTGAAAAACTATCTAATTGAAGGTTTTGTTTTAGAATCCCTCGTCCTCCCTGATAAAGAGTGAGTGTATTACCGCTAATATTAGTTGATCCCGTACTCGTCCAATTATTTGTATTAATTAATTCTGGACTTAATAACTTTTCAGAAGGACTAATTTCTAAAATAATAAAGTTATCTCCCCAAGCTTCATCTCCATTTTGACTTTTTAAAATTAAATACACTCCCTTTAAATCAGTTCCTGTAGTAAAACGTTTATTAATAGTTTGATAATCTTCTAAATTATTATTTGTATCTTCATAATGAATATATCCAGTATTTTCATCTTTTAAATGAATAGAAGGTTTTCCTTTAACAGTATATTGGATTACATACTCAGTTTTCGGTTTTAACTTATCTCCAATAAATTGTGAAATTCCTCCGTCCTTATGAACATATAAAGCTTTAGTTCCATTCACTCCGCCTGTATGATCTACATACGCATTCTTATTATTTGCTTTCCACGGCTCTAAATTGTCCTCTTCTATGGACCCGTTCTCTACAATATTGCTAATAAAACCACTTGGCGGGACGATCAATTTAGTTTCTTTATTGCTTAAGTCTGTTGCTAGCAGTAGTTCTCTTAAATATGATTTACATGTTAAAGTAATTAATCTTGAATTTTCATCAGCTTGGAGGCCAAACCCATTAATCGGAGTCAAAAATGTTTCACTGATGACACCTAACGGCATATACACCCCATCATCATTAGCACTTAACGTTCTATACTCCGCTTCACTTGATTCTACTTTTTTCTTATTTAAGTCAATTTCTCCTGTAGAAGAATCATAAAAATTCGCTGTTACCTCATATCTTAAAGTTTTCATTTTTTTAGTGAAATCAATTTTAGTAATTACATATTCATTTGGAAATACTATGTTATTTGTATAATAGATTTGTTCAGATTGATCTGGGCACAATAATTTATCCATATCACCATAAATAACTTCCGATAAGGAATCCTTATCGACTTGATAATTTTGTTTTAGCTTAGCCTCATATACTTTTAATACTGTAATTGAATCATTACTAATTTCAAACCCAATCAATGCATGTCCTGGTTTAGCTTCCACAATCATCTTTGCATCTTCATCACTTCCTTTAACTTTTGCATAATTAGGATTAGAAAAAGTATTAGAAAGTGTAGGGAGGATGTTTACTCTAAATTCCTCTTTTTCCTTATTTAAATGTTCATTCATAATAGAAGTATAATCAATATCTGCTAACCCTAATAATTTTCGGCATGTTGTTAAAGTAAGAAAAGCTTTTGCTTGCAGAGCTGTTAATACAATTAAGAAGTTATAAACATTTCCGACCTCACTGCCACTTGTTTTCACATTTTCTTTAGTAATTAATTCCGATGCAGTTTTTAAAGCTGAACGCCCGAATAAATTATTTCCTACCATTACATCGTGGAATGTATTAAGGTAAAATTCAAAACCATCCACATCATTTTTTGTTACACTTTTCGCTAGTTCAGTTAACTCAGTTAACTCATCAAGAATATCTGCAGGAGAGCCATCCTTTTTTACTTTTGAACTAGTTTCTGTAGCAAAAGTTAATTCCTCAAATTTTTCGTTCACATATTTAATCCTTTGATACGCAGGTGTAATTTCAGTAAGTGTAGAGTTAATAAGTACATTTACATTAATAATATCCAACTTATCAGAAATCTCTTGCAATTGTTTACTTAAGTATTCTATTTGCAGACTTAGCGCATAATTTTGTTTCATTACATCACTCAACATAGAGGTAATTTTAGGTAGATATACCCGAAGCATCGTATTTATCGCATCGAGTTTGTTATTAACATCATTTAAAACTTGATTTTGTTCATTTGCAATTTTTAATATTTCCTTAGATAATTCTGTATTTAAGTTTCCCTGTGCGATAAGATCATTTAAGCTTCCATTCACCCCATCCAATTTACCAGAAATATCATTTAGTAACTGCTGATTCTTTAAAATTTCGTCTAGGGTTAGATCACCACCTGTATCCGTTTTAAAAATCATGTTCATAATGTCTTTGATACCAGTGGCAAATCCATAAATGCCATTAAAATAATCAATAAAACTTGGTAAGGCTCTTGTGCTTAATTTAGTATTATTCTTGTTCATGTTCATCTTCCTTTTCAGCTATTTTTTGTAACACTTATTTCTTGTAAACTTGTATTCTTAATTCTTTATTGGTAATTACTGATTATTAAACACTCATAACTTTTTATCAATTTCAATTGTATAAAATTAGTTTATATCATTAATGTGTTACTCAATTTTGCTTATTCTACTTTTTGAATTATAATATTTACCTATCAAATGGTCTTCCTATTCACAAAAATTCATTTATCCCTATTTTTTTACATTAAAGCACTCCTTTACTATATAAATTTTATTAACAGGCAATTTCCTAAATGTAAGTCGTTGTAAGGACTAATTACCCAGAAAATTATTAGAACTTAGTAAAACCTCCCTTACTATAAAATTGGATGCTATCACCTGTTAACACTTTCTCTGGGGCTATGAGTAAATTATATCTCCTATCTAACAAATAAAAGGATAGATAATTTCATCTATAGATGAAGTGATCTATCCTTTTCCTATAAATATAATCGATCATTTGTGAAATACCCTTCACTTAACCTCCTAACGTGCTCTCTAAAGTGGGGATTTCTCGGCTAATCGTTACGTCTAGTAACTATCGAATTGTACCAAAGGTTATTTTACTGCTATTTATACCAGAGCTATTGAACTACCCCAGCAGTCCTTGCGATTAGAAGCCTTATGGCTTATTGAGTTAATATCCGCATTATAGCGTGTAAGATAAGAAGGACAGTCTCATTTACCTAGGTCTAGATTTCTAACGTCTTTGTTTTGATATTCACAATGAGAACATAATTGGCTAGAATCAAATGTTTTCGATACAACAATGACTTATTTTCCATACCATTTTGCTTTGTATTCTAACAAGGATCGAAATTGCGACTATGATACTTCATTAATGGCTTTTGCTAACTTATGATTCTTTAAAATATTCGATACTTGCAAAACCTTTATACCAACAACATAGTGGTTTTTGGTGATTTCAGTTGAGCTTTTGTCCAGGTAATGTTTTTTATAATTTTCCATATATTCATGAATTCTATCTACCTTTACTCGCTGTTTATTCTAGTGGGAAGATCCTTTCATTCCTCTAGAAAGAACACGCTTTGCTTTCACCAACTTCTGTTTCAACTAACAATGACACAAAGTATCTACCAAATGGATTCCGTCTAACTGTAGCATTTACAATACGTCCCTTTACTTAGCGACTTTTGGCAAATCAAACAAGGCTTAGCTTCGGCAACTTTATCTTGTTTCCTACAACGCCAATGTTTTCATTGGTTTGTTTTGTCGTATAAGATTGTACGTTGTTCTTCTTAGATTTAAAGCGTGTAAAAGCATCCACAGAGTTGCGAACAGAAAACTGAATCGCAATACTATCCACTTCTTTTAGCCAAACAAGCTCTTTTTTCAAGGCAGGAAGCCACCCCTTGTTCGAAGAAAATTCATCTCCCACCTATACTCACTGGACTGTATCCTTTCACGCTCCTTGAGGAAAGAGAATTCTTGGCTAAAATGATAAAAATATTGGTTCATCTTTGATGTTGATATTTACATTACAGACTCTATTGAAAGTTACACCGTACTTACAAAAATATAATCCTTCTGAAAATTACATATTCCTCTCGCAGCTGCCACATGTTTTTGTAGAGGGAATCTATTTGTGAATTTTTACACATTATTTTCATTGTTCGTGTAGTTTAAAAACTAAAATAAGGTAAACATTCCCCTACCGTTATCAGTGTCATTTTTTCTAAGATAAATTGATTGCAACATATCTTTCATTTTTAGTCCTTCAATAGCTGTAACATTTAAATTCGTAGTTAACCTAATTAATTTTCTTATATTCAAAACTAAAGTATAATCCTATAACTGTTTCAATTTCTTTTTGCACAATTTTTTTCATATTTAGTTAAGATGGGCAGAAGGTGTTTACCAATGGATGTTTTTGCACTTTGAGAAAATCTAATTTATTAAGTCGAGAAATTGCATTCAAAAGCATTAATCGTTATATGTAAAATTAATAATATAAAACAACAGCATAATTCTAAACTAGCAGTGTTATGTTATAATTCACGGATAACCTGAAAAATAAGTCTGCATAGTTTGATAAATTATTATCATTTATGTATTTCACGTCAATACACTATTGGTAGTATAACAAGAACACTTAATCGTTCTTAAAATCCAATTTTGTTGACATGTCAAAATTTTCATTATGCATGACTGATTACATAATAAAGAAAATAAAAAATGCAATTACGCGCTGTTTGGCTAAGCCAAACCAAAAGAATCTCCTACCTATCGTTACGCACTTGGGGTAAGAGAATTCTTTCAAACAATACGTAAAAATCAATTATGTCTTATAAGTATTCTGTTCTTCAATTGAAAATAAATACATGTTATCAATTTCTAGTATCGATTTCATATAAGTTATTCCATACAAGGAAAGTATACATTATTTAGAACTAAAACCTTAAGTTTAGTTAAAAGGGGATAAAACTTTTCTAACATAACTTGAATCTTTTTGAATTGTTTTGTTTGAGATCCGAATTATAGGTATTGGGGTATTCGGGATTTGATAATTTGTCAGAATAACATCAAATTTATGCATACAATCTGGTTTTTGTTGTAGTGTTACAAAATCACCTAGCTCGTGATTGAGTTTATAATAAATAAACTTCTTTAAAGCTGATGAACCAGATAATAATAACAATCCTTTTTTATTATGATTTGAATGGACAATAAATAAAATATGGTATATTATGTAATTGATCTCATCGTTAGTTAATCTACTTTTATTTATTTTTTTATTCCAAGAAGAAATAAGAGGATAAATTCTATTATGTCCTTCTGAAAATTCATGATGTACAGTGTCAAATTCATTACCAAAAGCGCCTATTGATAAACCATACTTTTGAAACTTGTAAATTTTATGTAACCTGAAATACAAGTCATGTTTTATCTTTTCTTTTATTTCTAAACAAACATTTATTTCAGAAGATATTGTTTGGAATAAATGTTTGTTTTTATCATAAGTCTTTTTGTTTATTTTATAATAATAATCTGTGATCCTATTTTTTTCTTCAATGTTCCATTCTAATATTATTGAAAAAGCATTCTTAAAATAACTTAATTCATATTCTGTGAATTTTATATTGAAGAAAATTTCCAATTCGCATATAATTGAACTTATGCAATTTAAATTATTTGTATCAAGTATAGGAAGAAACTCTAAAACTTCTGACATATAATGTTTATTTGCAATTCTCTTTATAGATACACTAATAATAACTGCTAGCATATTATAATCTATTTCTACATTGTGAATTCTAGTAATGCTTTTAATTTTTTCTTGTAATCTAGAATCTAAATTGATTACTTCTTTATACTTTTGGATATTATAAAAGAACATTATATAAAAATATCTTAAGTTTATTTCTTGGCCAATCAATTTAATCGTTCTAAAATTAAAATCCAATCCAAAGTTCACAAGTATCTTCCGAAAGTTTTTCAGCATTTTTTTTAGTGTAATTTTATCTAGATATAACAACTGGGACCATTTTTCTAAAGAATAATATTTTTGATTAAATATACCGATTAATATTGTATAAAGTTCACTATTCATTAAATAGGGAATAATTAATTCGGAGAAATCGTTTGAAAAATCACGTTTTAATAGGTACCCTTTGGATTGAACACTTATTAAATCCCAATTTTCGGGAAGCGCTAGTTTTAACTGAGAAATGTCATTTATTATTGTTCTACTTGTACACTTTAAACTTTGTGATAAATCCTTGGAAGACTTTATTTCATTGCTATCAATCAAGGTTTCTAAAATTTGAAGTTGTCGTATTATTGATTTATCTTGTATTAAGTCTGTAATAAATTTATCCATTACATTTCTCCTCCCTTAATACTGAATTACTTATCACTAGGTAACATTTAACTACAAAACTCAGAATAGATGCTATTACCTCACGTTACTTTGCTAGCCTTAGTATTTCAATTTTATTTTCTATCTTTATTCTTATTTGATTCTATAAGGTCTAAAAAATTATACGTTAGCTTTGCATAGTATTTATAAGCATTTTTTCATATAAAGAAATATCAATTATCTGTACAACTGTATTTTAATATTTTATATTGTACAAAAAATGTAAAGTTTTGAGCACCCATGTTTACATAACGACAAAACTTCGCATTCTTAAAAGAGAAGTGATATCATGATGATTATAATTGTAAACGCATCCAAAAATATACATATTCACAACTTTTTCAAACAATCCATTTTATAGCATTTGGTTTTTGTGATTATAAGAATATTAATGAGAATGGAATGTTTTATTGTAAAACAATTTAATTATGTATTCTTATTGATCCTTATAACTCCGTCCCTCCTTTTTTATCACCGTATTCCCAAATGAAAAGAACTTCAATTATCTAATTCCTCTATAACAAATAATTATAGATAATTAAAAGATACCTTAATTATTTCCTAATAAAGCATACATATTTTCATCTATTAATGAAAAGTTTTATTACAAAATAGATAAGGAAAATCAAAAATAGATATTTTAAGAAACGAATCCAAAGAAACTACCATCTTAATGATTATTGGATTTTATTTTCCCCTTTGAATTATCTTAATATATTTAAAGTTCTAAAATACAAGTTTTATACTAGACCATAATACTCTTTTTTCAAAAATCCCCTTATGTTTTACTTTGTGCTTATATAAGATTAAGAAGTAAAGGTTTTATATAGTATAAATGCTAACTTAAATATGTACATTAACGCTTGAATAAATATGTACATTTTCAATTGGATTCTCCATACTGACTCTGAGGTGGTTAGTATGTATATTAAGCTAGATAT
>NZ_JAKUFX010000058.1:0-32316 GCF_022663635.1 Bacillus cereus group sp. BfR-BA-01356
TAAAATCGCCAATTTTTCAGCTTTAGAATATTTCATTCTAGCCATAAAAAATACTCCCCTTAGATAACAGATTTTTATTTTTTATCTGTCTACCTAATAGGGAGCATATCACTTTATTCAAAATGGATTCTTTCTTTGGAAACTAGTATGCGATTTTTATAAAAAATTTGATCGTTTTGTTACCCTTTATTTTGTTTAGTTCTCCGTAAATTTAAGTATCCTTCTTCACTAATAAAGATAAATATAGCGACTGTTAACCATTACATTTGTGATACTATATATAATAATACACTTAATACAATGGAGGTCTACAACATGAAAAACATAAAGAAATTCCTCAACGAACCGTTTATTAAATACCCATTAGCTATCATTTCAGCTATAGCTATTATAAAAACAGGCTATGATTTAGGTTCCTTCATAATAAAATTTAAACATATTTAAATCGTAAAAAGGAAATTGATCTATTTTAACAAATGGTCCATTTCCTTTTTATATTTTATTGCATCTTTTTCAAAACATAGTGACTTTATTTAAAAGTGATAATTTGTTAATAATATGATTTCGTGCGCTAGCTAAGAAACTATATTTAAACATAAAATATCTTCATCTAAATCAATTCTTTTGTTATCAATAGCCCTCAACATATAAAGAAAATCTTTTATTACCACAAAATTCCCCAGAAAAAATACAACTGAACTCTTTTCTTATTCCAAACTAGTTATATCATTTCGTATAATAGAAATATACATATATCCTACTACACTTCAGGGGGGCCTTTATCTTGAACTATGGCTGGGCTGGAACTATTGAACAATTTAAGCAATTAGATGTACAGTTTTTTATTAAACAATTGTTAGATCATGTTTATAAAACCAATACAAATGATCCAAAAATAGATTCTCAAAAGAGAGCATAGATTGATAGTTATAATAAACTACAAGATTTATTTAATCGATTTTCTAATTTAGATGCATCACTTATTTTTGAATATGAGATTTTACGCGGAGGCGGTCGTCGTCCTGATGTACTTTTATTAATTAATGGTTATTTAATAGTTCTCGAATGTAAAAGTTATAATAGCGTTTCGCCTTCTGAATATATCCAAACATCCCTTTATATGCGTGATCTTGAACATTATCACTCAGCTATTCAACAATCTAACATGCAAGTCATAGGTGTTTTGCTGCTTACAAACTATGAAGGTGAACGCTGGGTTTTCCAAAAAGAATATCAAGTAACCCTCTCCACTGTTGATGGATTGGAAAGCATTCTTAAACGAATCATCAATAAAACAAAAGTACCAACTTTGACGCTAGAGGAAATAATCGATGGTGTCTATGAACCCTCACCTTCTATGCTAGAAGCTGCTCGATCCATTTTAAATAATGAACCGCTCCCTGACATTAAAGCTGTATCAAGCAGTAATTTTCCAGAAGTACAGCAAACTGTACGCTCAATTATTGAAGAAGCTCAACGTACAAATACCCATCATCTCATTTTAGTATCTGGTGAGCCGGGAGCAGGTAAAACATATTTAGGTCTGACCATTGCACACGAGATGAAAAATGCAGTTTATTTATCTGGTAACGGCCCATTAGTAGACGTATTACAAGATACGTTGAAAAATAGAACCTTCGTACAAGGTCTATATGGCTATAAAATGGATTTTCTCGAAAAGAGAATGATTCTAAAAGAACAAATAATCATTTTTGATGAGGCCCAACGAGCATGGGATACAAAAAAAGTCGATCAATCACTCACTCGAAGAAATCGAAAAGTTCAAAACTTAAGTGAACCGGATATTATAATGAATGTTACAACAAACAATAAACCGTGGAGTGTAACAATTGGCTTAATCGGAGACGGACAGGAGATCTATTCTGGAGAAGAAGGCGGTCTCGCCCTGTGGAATCATGCGATCGCTGGAAAAAACATGACTGTTCACTCTAAACATTCTAATTCTATATTCACAAATGCAGCACATTATAGAACACATTCTCAGCTACATTTAAACTCATCTTTCCGTGCTCATGCAGCTTTAAAATACTATAAAATTATTAATACCTTATTAGATGCTAATTTTGAACAAACAAAACAGCTTATTCATAAGCTACCAAAAGAACATTATCAACTTTTTATTACGCGTGATTTAGCCAAAGCCAAACACACTTTACATCAGCTTTATCAGGATGATACAAAAACAGTTGGCGTTGTCTGTGCTGGTGGCGCTGATCATCAAAAAGAAGTCCCTGTTCTACCAAGAGATGAACGATATGAACGCCCTAGTAAAATCGCTCAATACTTTAACTATCCCGAATCCCAGTACTATTGTAGGACGCTTAACTATAGCTCAACTGAATTCCAAACACAGGGACTTGAACTAGATATGACGCTTGTTCATTGGGATGATGATCTATATCTACAGAATGGGACTTGGAAGGGGCAGCACTATCAATGGGGTGTTGAAGATCCGTTCCAAATTAAGCTCAATGCGTATAGAGTTATTTTAACAAGAGGTCGGGATGGAACAATTATTTACATACCACCAAAACCGATTCTAGATGAGGCTTGGAACTTATTAAAAAACCATTTGCACATTCCTGAATTGAAGTGTTAGAGCTTAGGAATATAAGAAGTGTAAAAAACGTTATTCTTTCTAAAAAGATACTAGAAAGAATAACGTTTTTATAATTTTTTTAATTCAACATGAATTATAACTTTTTGCAGAAAAATTACAGTGATATTTGACAATTTCATACATAGACAATTATGCAATGGGATTATCTGTTCCTTTAAAAAACTTGCACCAGAATAGGAATGTATAAAAAAATGCATAGATCCCTAGAACAAAAAAGGAGGAACCCGTACTCTCATAAGGATTCCTCCTTTTCCTTGCTACCGATAATAGAACGTTATGTTAACTCCAAGTGAATATAATATTCATCAATATATTAAAATTATATTAATCATTATCTTTAAAAATAAAAAAGAATCTTTCAACTAAAAGATTCTTTTTTTTATTGAATATTAGTTTATTAACCGTAATAAACAGTTCCATGCTTAATTTGAACAAGTTGCCCTGATTCACTAACAAATTTAAATGTATAAAATTCTCCTCTCGGTAAATGTCTCCATGGAATCAAAGCCCATCCAGTTCCTTCACCAACCACACCTTTACCCATATAAGACCCACCTGAGGTATATGCATAAATAGATACTGATTTAGGTCTATTTACTCTTTCAAATTCTATATCTTGTGGATTTAAAAAAGCTTGTCCTCCGCGTATCCATACATAATTCGAAAAATTTGCTGCACCAAAATCCATATATGCATTAGTCGCAATGCTATTACTATATAAATTCGAATCTAAACCAGCATAAGGAAAAATCGGATTATCATTTGCATCAAAATATTGAATTTGTTGTACTTCTTGAACTGCGTTACTTCTCAATTCTGTTGGCATTTCTTCTGCATATACAGAGATAGATGAAAACGAAAATAAAGAAATTATTGATACTGCGACAACACTTAATACCTTTTTAAACATATTTATATCCCCCTTGTTTTTGTTTATACAAGAATATAATACCATTATTAAATGTTTAATAACATAATTTTCTTATATTTCAGTATTTTTCCTTTTATATATTATATAAACAAGTAGTAATATCATATAAATAAAACTTATTATCATAACAATTACCCAACCAGGATAAAATTTAGCTGCATATATAAAAAAATCTACTTGATAAATATCTTTATAATTCGAGACAGGCCCTTTAAAATAATTTGTAAACTTAGCTGTGTACTTCCATTCATCAGGAAAATCTATTAAATTACTACCTTGATACCAACTAATCAATGTTGAAAAAATAAACAATAAAAATGAAGCACCTAATTGAAACATTTGATTGATTGTCAAATTATTCCCCTCCTTAATTATAAATATTTATGTATTACCTATCCTTAGTTGTCAATTCAAAATACAGGTACAATAGAAACCAGAAGTATGATCGTTAATACCTAAATAATATACTTCCACTTAAAAAATTTGATTTATGAAGTTCTTCTTCAATGAACTTTACATCTCCTTTAACTAAATTATCCAAAGAAACACTAAAAAGAAAACTAAATATAAAAATACACATAAACTTTTTCCATTTAAAAATAAATTAACTAGAAACATCATTTTCCCCACTAATTCCTCTTAAGATATTATTTAAGTGAAGTAATAAAAGATTTGAAGAAAAAAGAACATTTTGTTAGTGCTACCCCATCGCTATCAAGCTAAGCTCATACAACATCAATTATAGTAGAGGCTGTTTCTTTTTGCTAAAGTCTATGCATAGGGATTTTAAAGGTTTGCATACAAAATAAACCCTAAAGGGTTTCCTTTTTTGAATTAAGCCGCTTGATTATCAGACATAGTACAATTATAAACGACACCTAATATATCAAAGACTGTTTTTTCTCGTATAGCTTGATCACGTACTCGTTTTTGTTGTTGTTCATCTGTAAGTCGATGAACGATTACACGGGTTGGTACTTATCAATCATACCTACATAGCATCGGATATTTCATATGTTTGTCCTGGGTGGAGAGGGCTCATTAATACCTCCATATCTAGCTGTATATACTCTGTACCTTTCTTTATTGTTCCATCCTGAAAATAATCTGGTTTGCAATTTTTTGATAAATACGTGTATTAGATTTAATACGAGAGATATAGTAAGCCTTTTTATCTTGTATATGTTGAAGATCTTTTAAATGAAAATACCCTAAATCACGGATACATAAATCATTTGGTTCCACAGATGGAGCACACAGAGAACCATAGGTTCGATCATGCTGTTTACCGGGACCTGTATGAATATGTAGGAACTTTCCATTTAATAAATCATACTCAAGCTGAATCTTTCCCCCCACTGTATGGCTGCAATAAATATCTTTCCACAAAAAAAAGACACCCTAAGGTGCCTTCCTCCGACTTGATAACCACTTTAATTTTAATAATATGTATTGGACTTTCATCCAAAGATAATTCTAACATATTTTCAGAAAAATGAAAGCGGATTCTTTAACTTACTTAATTACTTTGTCCATGACCTCTTTATATTTGTTAAATTGGGCATCTTCCATATTACCGTTCATTTGTATAAGAAAGTTACCTTTTGCGTAAGTATGAGAAAATAGCATTTGATTACCATTGCCTAAATCATCATAGTATTTCTTAGCTTTTTCAAGATCTTCTTTGTTTTTAAACTCAAATATTCGACCGCCACTATCTTCACCTAATGCTGGAACAAGAATGCGCTTTGCTTCTTTTCTAGTATTTCCAAATTCTTTTTCTGGTAGGTCACTAGGATTTTCAGCTTCTAATCCTGCAGCTTTAAATTCTTCAATTACCTTACCAACTGTGACATTACTTGTCATTGATTTAACGCTGTCACAAGCAGCTAAACCGAATAATAATAGGGCACCAATAAGTAATACTGCTAATCTTTTAAACATAGTTGTTCATTCCTCCTAATGTAAATAAATCCGTATATATAATAACAAATTATTAATTTATATATTGTCATATATTGTCGAACGAAAATAAAAAAAGGGTGTACCCATGTTCTAAAATTAAAAAGACTTATAATAAGCATTATAATCCAAAGGATACAACCTATAATATCAATGCTAAGAAATAACTTCCCCTTTATTGTTTTCATTCATAACTATTCCCTTCCAGATGTCACCTTAAATTTATCATTCTCAATATAATAATATGCATTTTGTCTTTCAACTATTTTTTACATTTAATTACTGTTGTTGGTTCTGGCGCAACAAATACTGTTACTGTGTGCACCCGGGTAGCAAGATAGCAATAACCCCTGAAATTAAAATTAAATCTGAACATATTGAAGAATCCACTACAAAAAAGCTACCGAAGCAAAAGTAAACAATATATAGATTTTAATTATATTTCTCAACAACCAAAATTACTTAATGTGGCAAAATAATACTCGGGTTGGCACCCAATACCATATTACGATGGTTCCAGTCGCAGTAAGGCACCTTTGGGTGTCTTTTCTTTTGTTTGAAACACATTCTGGCAAAATTCCTGTATCTTTGTTGATTTACGCCTCACATAATCCAACAAACTTCGTATATATAATTTGTTACCCTAAATGGGTTGACAATACGAACAGTTATAGGAGGATTTTGTGAATGGTAAAAACAGCATGTGTAAGTATGATTACTGGCATTCTTTTAATATGTTCAACAGGATGTGCCACTCAAACTGATTCTATTACAACTAAAACTCAATCAATAGATGATGGCACATATACAACAAAAGAAATCACAGACGCATTTCCTGTAGGAACCCCCATAACTACTTACATTCAAAAAGAAGATAAACTGAACGTAAAACATATCACCAGTATTACACTTACAGATGGTGGCGTCGGTAGAGTTTTGGAAGCAACAGATGGTTTTGTTGTCGTATGTGGGAATGAAAAAGGAATTTTTGATGTATTAATATTTAAAACCATGGAAGATGTAAAGAAATATGAACAGAGTTTAAAGCGATAATTAATATCCTTCTTATGCCTTTTACACAGACATTGTCCTCTATCTCTTGCTATGGCTCTATGTACAGTATAATTGCATCATAAGTAATCACACGTTATAATAGTCACCTAATTACATATGAAGAGGTGCAGAAAATGAATAAAACAGAGTTAACAAAAGTAGTAGCAGAAAAAGCTGAACTTACACAAAAAGATGCTGCTGCAGCAACACAAGCGTTATTAGATACAATCACAAATGCGTTAGCAAATGGAGATAAAGTACAGATTCTTGGCTTTGGTACATTTGAAGTACGTGAAAGATCTGCACGTACGGGACGTAACCCACAAACAGGTGAAGAAATGCAAATCGCGGCTTCAAAGGCACCTGCTTTTAAAGCAGGAAAAGAATTAAAAGAGGCAGTGAAATAATTACACATAGTCAAAAGGCTTTCCACGCCCCAGCTTTGTCCCCTAGCCTTCGCATATCCTGTTTTGGCTAGCTAATCCGGTTTGTTAAGGGGGCAAAGAGAAGGAGGGCAAAAAAAAGAATCCTCTAAAGACCAGGATTCTTTTTTTTTGAAGTATCGCCTATTGTGAAGTATTTTTATAAGAATGTGTAGTAGAAGGTTATAGCAAATCCGATTATAAAGAGTAATGATACGAGGAGATAAACTCTTTTTTTGTTATCTTTTGCTATTATTTTATCTAGTGTAATAAAAATACCAACAATACCTGCGATTAATGCGAATTTAGAGAATTCTGATGGATATGTGAAGGCAACTACTGCGAAACAAGCAATAATCAATGTTAGTCTATAAAACAGTATTCCTTTAGACATTTCCATTTGAGGAATCACACCCTTCTTTTTATATTTGACTAGCAGCGCAACCAATTGCGTAACCAGCTAGACATCCAAGACAACCACCACATGCACCTTCGCAAGCCCATTTAGCCCATTGAGGCATAGTTTTCCAGTTGTTTTTAATACAACGTTGAACATCTTCCCATTGACACTCCCACGGCTAAAGCCGCAAGTCCTACACCTTACGGTGTAACGGATGGGATTCTTGAATGACTAAGCATTCGCAGTCCATTTCTGTTTTGAACAGCCTTCAAGATGAGGGTGTGCCATCACCCCTCCTAAGACAGACCATATAGGTTCTTAGGCTGATTGACTATTACCGCCAATCACAGTTGCGTAGCGAATATTCATCGCCCCAACGATATCACGATGTTTCTCAAACCCACATTGACACTTGTATTTTCTGTCTTGCGCCTTGTTCTTTTCAGAACATTTCGGACATGTTTGACTTGTATAAGAAGGGTTCACATATTCGACCTTTATGCCAACTAATGTCGCTTTGTACTCGATGAATTGTGCTAAACGATGGAATGACCAAGTGTGTAGATTTTTTTCGTTTTTACGGCTTGTTCGTGCCGTCTGTCTAAGGTTCGTTAGTTGCTCTAATCGAATGACAGAAATATTATTATCCGTTGCAAAATCAACGATTCCACGACTTACTTTGTGGTCTTGGTCTTGCATCCATCTTTGTTCTTTATCATCAAGTTGACGAAGGGCATTCAGTTTCTTAGCTTCTCCTAATTTCTTGCGAACACTGCGAAACTTACGTTTCATAAATTTGTTTTGCCTACGGTTCCCGAAGAAACGAACTTTATCATCATCTGTGATGGCTACTGCAGGAACTTTGAGACCTAAGTCTACTCCTAAAATCTTTGTTCCCATTTTTTCGTTTGTAGGAATCGTGACAGATATTTGAGCAATCCATTTAGCAGATTTCTTTGTGATACGAAGTGTACCTAACTTGTGCTTCAACAATTCGAAATTGCGATTATATTTGTCGATTAATAAAGCGCGAACCTTTAAACGAGTTGACTTTCCGTTTACCATAAACGGAATTGAAATGTGTGTGAAGTCAAATGAATAGTTTTGGTTATTCCATACACAAACAGGTCTTTTTAGAATCGGAACGATTTTGTATTTACTCTTTTTCACCTTTGTAGAAAACACACTTTTCGCATCTTTAATTGCTTGATTTTTCACCGCACTTGGGATATTGGCCTCAATATCCTTTGTACTTTTCTTCGTGCTTTTCTTTGCTTCAACCATTTCAGATACAAGGGCATTAATGACTTTTATATACTCGTGGCTACTTTGTTCCAATAGCATGATTTGTTCTTTTGTTGGAAGCAATTTAACTTTAACCGTGATGGTTTGTGGCACAAGTTTCACCCCCTCTTTTTTTGATTTTCAACATAATGTTTTATTGTCTCACTTGATACACTTCCAGCAGTAGAAACAAAATAAGAACGCGTCCATAGGCTCGGCAAGTGTTGAAGATGTGGAAACTCTTCTCTCAAACGTTTTGATGTCACTCCTTTAATTTTTGCCATTGTATCAGCAGGACTAAGTGTTGGTGGTGTATTTAAGAACAAGTGAACGTGGTCTTTGTCGCATTCCATTGCAACAATAGAAATATCCAATTCTCCGCATATTTCTTGAACCAACTCCTTGAAACGTTCTTCTACTTTTGTGTTAAGAAAAATCTTTCTTCTGTATCGCGGGCAAAACACAAAATGATAGTTAATTAATGACACAGTTGTTTTGGTTCTTCTATAATCATTCATCATGTTTGCATTGTATCAGTTAGATTATAAAACTGCAACACGAAAGATAAAAAATAAAAGATAAAAGATACCAACATTTTGGATACTTAGAGTGCCACAAACCTTGCGGTTTATAGTGCACTCCTTATCCAACCTCACTTTCATCCCATGCCTAAAGGCGAGGGGCTTTCTCGTTCGGGAAGGGCTGTAAAATAAAATAAATTTACGTAAACATGTTTAAATCATTATAAAGGAGCATAAAAGAATGCAAGAGGTTCAAATAAGAAAGAATGCAGTAGGAGCAATTATTCATAATGATATTAAAAACTATCCCTATTTAAATATACCTATGGTTATTAAAGAGAAAGATGGACAGATTTATGAAGTTATAAACACTGGTTTTCACACTAATAATGCAGTAAGAATGATAACAATGGACGATTTTGCTACAACCAGAGTAAATGCACCGATTGTAACTATAAAAAAACAGTGATGGTAATATTCAAGTATACCGCTTGCCTTTAGAATTGAAATCTTGGGTAATTTCTTGTATGCAGGCTGCTTCTGCAGGAAAAATTTCATTTCCATGTAAAGTTTCCTTTGGGATTATAGATACAAAATATTATGTTGAATTCATTTAAAATTGGAATACATTTGATGTAAATAAAGACGGAACACCAACATTTTGCAAATTCTGTACGTCAAGACTAAATCTCTTAATCAAACCATATTTTATTATAAGTACCAAAACTCACTATCAACAACAAAGTAGCCTAAAAAATATTAAACATCCTTTATTATCGATATTATTAACGTCAAATAAAAAAAGAAGAGAGAAAACATTCTCTCTTCACCAATAATATTTTACAGAGTAAGTAGGGTAAAAAACTATATAAAGATGAACCACGAAAATACTTTACCTAGTGAATTATATCATAAATCACTCTAAAAAAATACATATCACATACAATTTTGTTTTATTTATGACAAAATTGTTAAATATTTGAATACAAAAAGGCTTTATATCTATATGAATAGAAAGGTGTTGGTGTGGTAATAAAATTTAAGGAGGCTTTCTATTATGTTTTCAAAAAAACAAAAATTATTAACAGTAATTACAACATTAACATTAGGGTGCGGATTTACTTTTGGCTTAACACCTGCTTCTGCGGATACTGCCAATAACACTTCTCCAATTAAGGAGGAACAGGTACGAATACAAATACCTTTCACGGGCTATGTTATTTCAGCAGACGATAATTACTTAATTGTTGCTGATACTTTTACGAAAGAAGAAGCACTTTATTATCAGAATAATTGGTGGGAGCTAGTTTCCCAAAATAAAATTTTAAGAGTACCTGTATCCAATGGTGAAAACTACAAATTAGGTGAAAAATTAAACGTATACGCTGCTGCTTGGACTTACTCTTTACCACCAATCGCTATAATGCCAACAATTGAAAAAGTAGTTGATTAAATACTGCTTATCTAATAAAAGAAACATTGCCCTAATTAGAGCAATGTTTCTTTTATTCATTTGGCATTAGAAATTGAAATGGATGAGAACAGATTTGGAATACTATTCTCAAAAGCTAATGTAAAGGAAGGGATTAATTCATGTATTCTTTCTTGCAGTGATCTCTTATCTACTTCTCCAAGTTCGTTCAAAAGTTCTTTCCCTTCCGAAGACTCATCTCCAGTGATTAACATGCTTAACATATCTGAGTTAATGATTTCATGAGGCGAATGAACTAGCCCATTCATCATTATATATTTTTGGACCAAGGATGAATTACCCTCATTCGCTTGCTTTACAGCTTGTTTAAGGTATAAATCAAAATATTTCTGTGCAAATTTCACACCTTTTAGCGGAACGGCTCCTACATGTTCAACACCTTTCCAACGTAAATCCGCAATTGAACTCAGCCACCATGCCGGCTCAATAGCTTGTTGCATACGTTGCAGCACTTTGCGTTCGAATCCAGGTTTATGAGTAGAATGTTCTTTTAAACAAGTATCTAACATTTCAGCTTCAATGGCAGCTACAGTCATCCCTTGTCCATAAATGGGATCAAAGTTACAAAAAGCATCACCTAACACTAATAATCCTGATGGCCAATTTTCCATTTGTTCAAAATGTTGACGAGTTGACTCCTGCGCTCTAAATCCTCTTGGGACACTAATTGGTTCTAACTCTTTAATTAACTCCCTCATCATAGGGGTAACTAATGAGTCCAGTTCTTTTTCATATTCTTTTGAATTGATTGGTGGATAGTGCGTACCTTCAGCAACAAATAGTAGTGCTTGGGCTATGTTATCTTCAATATATAATAACCCTACAGCACCAACTTTTTTAGCAGGATCTCCTTCAGAAATTGCACTCAATTTCTCTTTGATATGTGAAGGTACTTTATAATATCTCGTGCTATATCCAAAATTCACCTTTAAACGTTCTGGTTCTGGAACATCATAGCCCATAGATGTAAGCCATTTATTGAGTTTAGATTGACGACCACATGTGTCAACTACCAAATCGGTTAACACAGTTCGCTTTGTTTTTAATTCGTCTCGTTCTTGAATACGAATTCCAATAACACGCTTGTGATCAGACGAAGCTAAAAGGCCTTTCACCGCTTGCTTTGAATAAAAATGTACATTCGGAATTTCTTGCACACGTTGGCGGATTGTCCATTCTAACAATGCTCGACTGCTTGCTGCACCTTTTCGTTCTATAACTAGTTCCAGTGCCCCATACGGAGAAAATCGAATCATTTTATCATTCTTGACATTATGGGCCCCTAAATTTAATAAATCATCAACATATCCAGGAAAGAAACGGTTCATAATTATTTCTCCACGTGGTAATACACGATGAGGATGAAAGTCTTGGGGTGTACCTGGACGTTCAGATGGTTTTTGAGGTAACTCATCTTTTTCAACAACTATCACTGTCTCAAAATAACTGGAAAGCACGCGTGCAGTAAGTAAGCCTGCAATACCAGCTCCAATCACAAGTGCCTTTTCTCTTTTTTGCTGTTGATATAGTAATTGACTATCCATCAATAATCTCTCCTCTTTCTAAAAAGTATGTTTGTTCAACATGAATCTATTAAAACTTTTCCAGAAATCAGAATAAACGAATGATGATTCTTCATTATTTTAATCAAGGTGGTTCAAATCAGAAAGTACACTCAAATGAGTATCATTTTTTAACAAGATTCAGGTTCATATAACCTGTATAACTGCTCACCGTTTATAATAGTCTTTTTTAAATACCGCTTTATTCACCCTCCTTTTATATTTTTTATAATTTGCACCTTAAATGTATCACTTTTGTTATCCCTATAAATATTTAGGGTTTTTAGAAATATTTATTTAATTTTTAGTAATATTAGGATTCTATTTTATCAAATAAAAACTAGAAGGTTTGAGAGAAGTATGTAATAATGCATAATAACTCAATTGGATATTATGATATTTTTTCAAAGAGCTGATACAAAATTTCTTTAGATTGGAAAACTAAAGTCTTATCTACCTATTTGTGGGGACGCCTTATGGCGTCTTTTCTTTTTTTATAAAAAACCCCCAAGCATTCATATACTTAAGGGTTTATCGATTGAAAGGTAGTTCCGTTTAGAAGTCCTTAAATTAAAAACAAAGCGGGATTACTCCTAAACCAATTAATAAAGCTGTAGCAAACGCTGGAATCTCGATACCTTCTACAACTAAAAAGTACTGTCCATTTACTATTTTAAAACAAACTAATTGCATGGCTAATCCTCCCTTCTGTTAGGATTAATAAATTATATTATTTGTATGATTAAATAGTTTGTTTTTAGAAAATGTGTAATTTATCAACTTTTAAGGAAAACACATTAATTTATCTTTCCCTTATTTTCAAAAGGACCTACTCAATTCACACATAAAAACATAAGGTAAATTGAACCCATTAACATCCGTGGAATGAACCCTAGTTTTATTCTCTTATCTAAAGGAGGAACTATTATTATGGGATATGGTGGTAGTTGCGGCAAAGGCTGCGGTTTTGCTGGAGGCTTTGCTTTACTCGTTGTACTCTTTATACTTTTAATCATTATTGGATGCAGTTGCTTCTGCTAAAAAACTATGGGAAAAGACACTCTTATTTGGGTGTCTTTTCTTTATTTCTCAATATAAGAGCTATAAAAATATGCTATGATTTTAATAGAAATTCCCTTGTGTGCAATGAGATAGTAATACCCAACAAAAACCCACCTATTTCCGTAGGTGGGCCTTATCTTTATTACACAATCCAAATTATACTCTGATTTTCCCATCAACTTTATGCAATTATACATATCTGGAAAAAATACACCGAATGAATTTTATATATAGTAAAATAATAAACGTGGATACATTCTATAAAGCAGATTCTTTTGAAAGGCGTAACATACCAATCATTATGGAAGGTGTCGCGTCACTCTAATACTGATCTCAAATCTCTTGTACTTTGTAAACTAACAATCTGGTGTATATAGACGATTCTGTTTTATAGGGTGTGTTTACACGTATAACAAAGGGATAATACGGATAAGTTTATACTAAATGAACGTGGTTCAAGTCGGAGGAAGGCACCTTAGGGTGTCTTTTTTTGTACATAATAAAAGCCTCACCATCCTATGGAAACGGTAATTCCTTTAAAACAAATAATAATTGTAAATATATTAATTTTACATTACATTAAAAGTTAGAGAAAGCTCTTATACTAATACAGTGCTAAATAGTAGGTGAAAAAATGGAATTTAACGATTTGGGTATTACCATTAAAGAACTTAGAATAAAAAAAAACATATCACAATCCGAATTGTGTCATGGAATTTGTTCACAAAGTCAAATTAGCAAGATCGAAAAAGGTGTGATTTATCCATCTAGCATATTGTTATATCAATTATCAGAAAGACTTAGCATTGATCCGAATCATATATTTGCACTAACTCAAAACAAAAGATTAAAATATGTAGAAAATGTAAAATACGTAATAAAAGATTGCTTAAAGCAAAAACAATATAAAGAACTTTATGAAATAGTAAAAAAAGAGAAAAACTTAAATAATTTTCAAACAAACGAAGAGAAACAATTTCTAATATGGCATGAAGCAATTGCTGTATTTATGGTGGATAAATCAAAAAAAACTGCTTTAACTCTTTTAAATCATGCATTAAAACTAACTTTAACCAATTCTGACTTTTTATCAGAAAGAGAAATACATATTATGCAGACAATGGCTATATTTCATGGGGAAAATAAAGAATATGAAAAAAGTATTGCGATATTAAAAAGATGTTTAACTAATTTTAATAAGTTAGATTTTCCTAGAGATAAAGAAATTAAATTAAAAATCATTTTCAATTTAGCAAAATCTTTGGACTCCATACATCAACATGAAGAGGCAATAAAATACATTGATAAGGGCATCAAATTAGCAATTAATCTAAATACTTTATACCTATTAGGTGAACTATTCTATTTAAAAGGTCAGTGTTTATTAAAGATTAAACAACACAATGTAGAAGATGTTGTTTATAACTGGAAAAAAGCATTATTTATATTTGAACTAACAGAAAAAGAATATTATACAAAAATGATACCAGATGAACTTATTGAAATACAAAATAAAAAACACTCATAATTTCGTAAAAACTACTTAAAAAACCCACAGGAAAAGTTTCCGTAGGTTTTACATTTACAAACATATTATTATTTTTTATAAAACCGCATCTCCAATTATTAGATAACTATCTAATCCATTGGAAATGCGGTTTACTTAGGTCATTAATGTTTCAGCTATTCTCTTTATTTGAAAATTACATCTACCATACTAATTTAATATTATATTCCTGAAGCCAACTATTAACTTGAAGTAAATAATCTATTATACCTCTTGCATCATTACCTGAAATTACTTCGTCGTTTCCTTCTGCAATAGCACGAACTCTTTCTACATTAATTAATGGCAAAATAGGTGATTCAGGATTGTTCAACACATGTAACATCCAATCACTAATACCTTGTAGATAAGAGGCATCCTTAGTGCTTGGATATGCACTTTTTTTGCGATAACGTACATCTTCTGGAAGTACATTTTCAAAAGCTCTACGTAAAATACCTTTTTCAATATTGTCTATGCTTTTCATTTCGAATGGGACATTCCATAGGTATTCTACAAGTCGGTAATCGCAAAATGGAACTCGTACTTCAAAGCCATTCATCATACTTGTGCGATCTTTTCGTTCTAGCATAAATGGCAAGAAACGTGTAATAAACATGTAAGACATTTGACGTTGCTTCATTTGCAGATCACTTTCACCTTCTAAAAAGGGAACCTCAGCAACTGCATCTTCAAATTTTTGTTTTTGATATTTTTCAGGGCTAATCTTCGCTTTAAAATCCTCTGATAAAATTTCTGTACTATACCATAAATTAACACTCCAAGGGAATATCTCTGCATCTAGAAACTTCTCTTGATGGAACCATGGATATCCTGAGAATACTTCATCTGCGGATTCGCCTGAAAGTGCAACTGTTGCGTCTTTTTTCATTTCCTTAAATAGCAAATAAAGAGACGTTTCTAATTCTCCAACTCCAGGTAGATCACGCGCTCGCATTGGAGTTAATAAATGCTCTATTAAACTATCTGATCCTAACTCTATAGAATGATGCTTTGTTCCTACATATTCAGCCACACGTTTCACCCAAGGTTCATCACGATCAAAACGAAGGAAGTCTTGCTCAAAGTCTTTTTCATCATTGATGAAATTCAGGGAATATGTATGAAGACGTTCCCCTTTATTCCCAAATTCGTTTCCTGCTAAACCTGTTAAACCACTGGAATCTAAACCTCCAGAAAGCATAGATACCACTGGTTTATCAGCAATTAACTGACGTTTTACCGTATCTTGTAAAATGGAACGGATTGTCTCAACTGTTGTATCAATATCATCTACATGTTCTTTACTTTCAAGTTTCCAATACTGTGTCGTAGTCGAGCCATTAGAGGTAAACGTCATGTAATGCCCAGCACGCACTTCATGTATATCCTTGAAAATAGCATGACCAGGAGTACGTGTTGGCCCAAGACAAAATATTTCAGAAAGTCCTTCTTTATCTACCTCTGCATCTACAAATGGATGCGAAAGTAAAACTTTTAACTCTGAACCAAAGAGAATTGCGCTTCCCCTTTGAGCGAAAAATAAAGGCTTCACACCTAGATGATCACGACCAAGCATCAATTTCCCAAATCTTTCATCCCAAATACCAAAAGCAAAAATCCCATTTAGATGTTGAACACAATCTTCTTGCCACTCTAAGTAAGCATGTAGTAATACCTCTGTATCTGACTTGGTCTGAAATTCATGACCTTTCTCCTCAAGTTCTTTACGTAATTCTTGATAGTTATAAATTTCTCCATTGAACGTAAGGCCAATCGTATCATTTCCATCTTTATACAGCATAGGTTGAAGGCCACCTTCAGGATCAATGACGATGAGACGTCGATGACCTAATGCCGCTCGTTTTGAAAACCAATGCCCCTCTGCATCAGGCCCTCGGTGAATGATAGCATCTGTCATTTTTTTTAACGTTTCTTGTTCATGAGACAGGTCTTTAGACCAGTCTATCCACCCTGCAATTCCACACATAGTGTCTACCTTCTCTCAAATAGTATAGAAACCGACTAAAATCAAATATCAGTCGGTTTTCCGTAAAAAAATCCGACTAAAACCATATTTTAGTCATGTTTATATAATAAAATAAATTGAATAAAAAATCAAATAATTCAATCGAGAAAGAAGTCACTGTCCCCTTTCATTTGAATTCTCATCGTCCAATTATAAAAATTATTAACTCAAACTTTCATTTTTATCCTAAGTGATACAGTTGCATTCTATTATATTTATATGCTAGAAATAAGAATGGTGTATGTTATTCTATAAGAAGCAACTAGGGACTTTCTATTAAGTTTTAAAAAATGACAAATAGAATGATAGAGAATGTAATGAAAGAAAACTTCGCTTAATATTTCAAGGATAGGGTGTAGACAATGATCAAATTAGAAAAAGAAAATAAAAAGATGAAAATCATTCAATCTGCCACAATACTGTTCTCTACGCGTGGTGTCCGTAACACAACAGTTGATGAAATTGCAAAGACAGCTAAAGTTGGTAAAGGGACTATTTATTATTACTATACAGATAAAACTGAAATATTATGTGACTGCTATATGCGTCATATTCAGCTTAAGCGCTCACAATTATTTAATTTATATAAAGAAGAAAAAGATGTTTTACTTCGAATACAAAAAATTCTTCATTATATCAGCCTAGAATATCATCAAGATCCGTTTGTTTCTACACTCTTTCAAGAATATAAAGAGTACCATTCACCTGAAATTACAACTTGTTTTAAACAATCTGAAGAAGAAGCAATTAACATGATAAGTAATTTACTCGAAAAAGGTTATCAGCAAGGAGCTTTGCATAAGGTACCATTTCCGCTTACAGCTTTTATGTTAGTACGAATGATTTTTAACTACGAACAGGATTATATAAAAAATGATAAAAGTGATACAGAATTTCTGCAGTTGCTAAAACATATGCTTCTTAAAAACTAGTTTTAACCACATACAAAAAATAAGTGCGGTGCAATTATATGAAGAAGAACGTGAATAATGGCGGTTTTTATGAGCTCTTTTCACTCTAGACAAACATACGAAATATCCAACGCTTATGTAGGAATGAACGAAAAAATAGTGCAGTAAAAAGAGCGTGTTTTCATCTATCTAAACACGCTCTTATAAATATTTAAACCCTATATGAATTGCTTATTCCACTCTAATTGTCTTTTAACTCATACATATCTTTTTATATTCGGTTATCATGCCAGAAGTTTATTGGAAAATGATTATTCTCATCATAAGCTTCAAATTCATACCCTTTTTCTTTTAATCCTTTTATAATTGCTGGAACTGCCGCGACAGATTGTGGATGAATATCGTGCATTAAAACAATTTCTTTTGAAGACGTCGCACCTGCTAAGACATTTTGAACAATCTTTGCAGCTGCTACATCAACGGGTAATTTATTGTATTTCCAATCTAAAGAATCAATTGTCCAATCCCATACTTTCAAATTATTTCCTACCACTTCATTTCGAAGTGATTCATTTAAACCAGGCATTGATCCATATGGTGGACGTGTTAATTTCGGTGTGTTTCCAATAACGTTTCTAATTAAAGATTGATCTTCTTTCATTTCCTTCACATATTCCTGATTGGTGTATAGCTTTTTAAAATCATGTGTCATACTATGCATGCCCACATAATGGTTTTCTACATGCTCTCGTTTCACTAAATCTGGGAACCTTTTCACATTATCGCCAATTAAAAAGAATGTTGCTTTCACATCATTTTTCTTTAGTACATCTAATAGATTAGCTGTATATTTTCCTGGTCCATCATCAAAAGTTAAATATGCAACTTTTCTTTCTTTACCATCAAAACGATTAGGTATCGATTTTTTCAATTCATTTTTAGGTAGACTGCTCACTTGCTGAACACTATTTGCCTCTTCCGCATTTACCAGCTTAGGATTCGTAATAGATTGGAACATGTAATACCCTATTGCTACTAAAGTAATAGCCAACAATACACTTATAATTCTCTTTTTCTTAAGCTTAATTTTCATATTATAATCTTCTTTCTATCCTAATAATAATCTGTATAGGTGAAAATTAGTGCCCTGCACTAGCGTTCATGGCATTTCCTATAATAGTTAGAACTACTGGAAATAATACTGGTCCTAAGGTAAGGACAATGTTTAAAAGTATAATAAAACTATATAGTAAGCTATAATTTTTACTATTACGGTTTTCAAATACTAGGATGACTAATGTTATTATAGTAATTAAATGTAGTAATAAAATTATCAACCAATAATACATCATTATAGTAAGATTCCACTTTCCTAATAGTTGGTATGTTACCCCTATTATTATCCCTAATATAGTAGCATTAAAGGAAATAAACAAAGTTCTTTTTAGTATTTTAGGAAATGTTTTGTGATCCACAGTTTTATTATATAAACCGATTAAAATGCCCAAAGATAGATATGCCAGTAATAGCCCTACCCAATTCCAGATCCAATCTTGATCCCCCATTAAATTAAACAAAAGCGCAATGATCCCTCCTACTGCAAAAATCGAGGAGATTATAATACTATTTAAAGCTGATTTCATACTATTTTCACTTCCTTAAAAATTTTACAATACAACATTGATGTTTACTCTTAAGTTGTCCTTTACTTATTAAAAATCTTGTCTGGAAATTCCATCATATAATCAGGTCATCATACCTAATAGCATATATGAAGAATGAGTAGGCCCAGCAAAAATTACATGTACATGATCCCATACCATAATTTTTAAACTGAACGAAACTCCACCAAATCCTACTCCACATGGTAGATATACAAATAGCGGATGCCATTCATCAACTTTTATTTGTATATCAATTATTTAGACGAGTATCAGCTACTGCATAACCTTAAAATAAATGCTTTGATTTTTCATCGTCAATCAAATAGCACATTTGATTCTTATTAACTTGTATTCTTCCTTCTTCTACTGCTTTACTATAGCCCGCTGTATATTCAAAAATAGTAGCCCCTTTGTTTCTAAGTAAATCTTTTTCCCACTTTTTCGCAGCTGCTGCCATATGTACATATGATGTTTTAAAATTAATCATAATTTATTATAATTAAGTATATATTAACAATATATTAAGTATAAGTAAATAAAATTAATAATAATTTAATTTTATTTACTTATTTAAAGGGGATTACATATATGAACGATATTAATGTTGGTCACAAAATTAGGGCATTTAGAAAAGGTGCCGGATTAACCAGTAAGCGTTTAGCAGAGTTAGCTGATATAACACCTTCCATGTTAAGTCAGATTGAAAAAGGAATCACAAATCCTTCATTACAAACACTAAAATTAATTTCTGTAGCACTAAATATTCCATTGTTTAACTTTTTCTTAGAGGATACCAATACAGAAGAATTAGTTGTAAGAGCTAACCAAAGGAAAAAAATAACTTTTCCTGAAAGCGGCAATGTTTCATATGAGTTATTATCTCCTAATTTAGATGGAGCACTAGAATTGGCTTTAATGAATCTGTTCCCTGAAACTGCTTCATCTATGGAACCTGTGGCACATAAAGGGGAAGAAATAGCATTTATTATGGAGGGACAAGTAAAACTATATCTAAATGATGAGGTTTTACTTCTCAATACAGGTGATAGTGTTAAAATCCCACCTTATACAAAGCATAAATGGGAAAACACTTCTTTAAACAAAGTCACTGTTATATTTGGGGTAACTCCACCATCTTTTTAATTTCAAATACTAGCGAAGAAAAGTTAGAGAAAATAATTCTCTAACTTTTCTTGTATACTTAATTTTATTTTAAGAAATTAAAAAACTTGTCTCCCAATTATATGAGATTAAAATCTAAACGATTAAAACTAATGAAATAGATCTTTTTAATTACATACTTAATGTATTTTTTAATGTCCAATATTTTTCTCCATTAGCTTCAAAAGAGAATTCTACCCATCCATTCGGATCTTCACGATAAATAAAGATGGTTGTTCCAGGAGTTACTGTACCAACTTTATTCTCCTCGACAGCTACATCTGGTCTACTTTTAATTTTTAAATTAAATGGATAAGGTACCTGGTAGTAAGCAGCTGATGATACAACATTTGAGCTTGAACCGTCTGCATACATTTTATATGGAATTTCATTCGATAACGCGTCGACATCTAATGTTTCAGGATTCTTTGGTAATTCTTTGGTAATTTTTTTGCATATGTATAGTCTTCTACATGAAACGGTTTAATACGTTCCATAATACCCGCAATTTTCTTAGCCCAGCCTTTATCTGATGCATATTTCACATTCATGCCAGTTAATGTTGGGCCGTTATAATACATACCACTTTCTTCTAAATATCTTTCTCGTACATAATTAGCGTTATAAGCAATGCTATCCCCGTAGCTTGGTAAATATTTTGCATATTTAAACGGATCTCCATCATATGCACGTAGACCAAATAGATTATGTTTTTGATATGCGATTTCTGATTTTCCGTATCCAGATTCTAAAATCGCATGCGCTGCTAAATAATGAGCACTCACGCCATATTGATTTTGCGCATTGATAAAATCTTGCCCATGTCCAACTAAAGGACTATCCGAGTGATATTTCGCAATAAAACTATCAATCTCTTGAGCTGTAATTTTCGAAGCCACTGTTAAATTTAAATCTTCATATGAGGTAGCAGTAATAACCTCTTTTTCATCGTTTAAATTTTGTTGTAACATATCTGTTTTTGCAGTAAGTTGAGCAGCTTCAGCACGTGTTATAAATCTATTTGGTTGCCAACCGTTCTCGGTACCATTAGAGATTTTTAAATCTATTAAAATATTGGCATATTTTTCTCCCCAATGCCCTTTTAAATCTTCAAATCTAACCTGATCATTATGATTTGGTGTGCTTTGTAGTTTATATGTATTTACTAGCATCGTAGCCATAGCAGCACGAGTTACTTTTCCGGATGGATTAAAGATTCCATTACCTTCCCCTTTAACAATCCCAGCTTTTTCAGCAGCAGCAATATAAGGAGTAGCCCAGTGGTTTTGTGAATCTGTAAAAGATGGTTTTGCATTAGGATCAATTTGTATACCTAAAACTTTTGTCATAATTTTTGTAGCCGAAGCTCTGTCTAATGAGTCATTTGAACCAAAAGTTCCATCTGGATAACCATTTAATACCTGTTTATCAACTAAATAATTAACGGATTTATCAGCCCATGTAGGAACATCAGGGAATTTATGAGTATCTGCTAAAATATTAGAAGAATAGGATAATATAGCTCCTGCAAGGATACCTGTTGCAATTAATTTGTGCTTCATTAAAATAAACACCTCTACCATTGTATTTATCAAATTGAGATTTTCTATTTTTATATTTACATGTTTGTAATAAGAATGAAATCGTATTATCCCCCATTCAATTTGATGTAACGAGTATAGTTACTTATATGCACAAGCGTCAATGAATGCCTTTTACAAAAATGTATAATATTTACATATACTTGAATTTCCCGGATCTTATAATCGACTTATGCATATGGTAGATTTAATAGTTAAATTTCTTTTCGATAGTGTAAGTTTCTTGAATTTAATTATTTTTTACTCTATTAGATATAGGAGCATCTTATTAGATTATTTAGGCCCCCACTTCCGAATCCCATACTTCAATAAATTCAAAACCTTTTAATTCACTTTGTTCAATAAGAGCCTTCAACTCGTCTGAAATAAAGACAACCGTCGGATGAATTTTTCCATTTATGTAAACTTTAAAAATCATTTCATTTTGAACTATATTAAAATCAAATTCGAACTTTTCACAACCTACTATAAGGCCTGTAATTATTTTTTTAAAGATTGCTTTATCTCCATCAATTGCATCTAGTACATTCAAAACATGAACTAAATAATATTCCTCACTAATTGATTTGCTTACAAAAAGTAAGAATTCAACATTAGCACCTAATATAGACTTTAATAATTCTTTTGCCTTTTCACTAACCATCAAGGTACCAGTTTCTCCCCAAACATAGGACAGTCACTTTGTTTATCCCCCTTCTACACATTCAATAAAAATTTCTCCCCATAAATCAGAAAGTTTTATTGCCAAATCTTCATGCTTTTCCTCCTATATGCTATGTTATTTACTCAAGTTCCATTCCTTGGTTGATTTATGTTTATACTGCTCTCCAATAACCCATAACCCTATTCTGATTTTCTGAATTGCTGCAACAGCAGAGTTAGGGGCTATTTCAAACTCTTTCATTAATTTTTGTATTTCCACAGCTCTACTATCCTTCTAGGCTACAATATAATGTGCTTTATTATAAAATGAATGATTTTGTATGAAAGCTAAAATTCGCCTAAGTAAATCTAGTGATTTATTGGTATAATTAATATCGTATTCCATTTTATGGATCAATCAATCAATCAATCAATCAATCAATTAATATAAGGCTATGTTTTAAAACATATGAAAATACTGCTAATTTAATATTAAACATAATAAAATACATAGCCCTTTCTTTTTACTATTAAAAAACATATTGAAGTAAGGAGTTATATTATAATGGCAATCTTTCAAAGTAATGTTCAAAAAGCTGAACAAATTGCTACTCAAATGAGAGCAGCTTCTGACGCAATTCAAAATGCAACAGGTAAATCAATAACGCACGCAACACGTACAACTTTAATCGTGAATTCCAAAGCGCAGGAAGCAAACCAGCAAGCATTAGAATTAACTAGACAATTTCTTTCTGCCTTTCAGCAATCCATTGACAATATACAGTCTGTAGCAACAGAGTTTGAACGAATGGACAACGAATTACAGAAGAATTTTTAGCTTTTTTAAGAATTTTTCCTTTATCCCTTCTGTTAACTTATATATAAGCAAAAAGGTAGGCGGAAAAAATGAATCAAGAAATAGAACAAAAAATGAAGGTCTTGAGTCAAAATCTAATGAATCTATCCGAGGAACAATACCAAAATCAACGCGCAATACAAACACAAGAACAAGCAGAAGCAGACTTTCAAGAATTAAAAATACGCAGCCATCGCTTTTTTCATCGTATTTTAGAAACATGGCATGGTGATAAAGAACTCTTTCGCTTTTTTACCAATATACAATTAGAAACTCAACAAATTGAAAGAAGCCTTTCTTATAAATTAGAAGAACAAAAGGAAACATTAATTCAAGAGAAACAAAAATTATACAATCTAGAAAATGACCTCACTCATCAAAAACAAAAACTTGCTAGGGAGGCCAATTTATGAGTTTAAATATGTATCTTGGAGAGGTACAATCCCAAACAAACACTATGTATGCTTTTTGTACTGCTACTATACAAAGTATGGAGCAAGTAATCCAGTCTATCGACAGTTTTGTTGGTGATTCTGTCCTACAGGGTCAGACTTATGATAGTGCGAAAATGTATTTTGCAGAAACGTTTCTTCCTTTAGCACAGGGGATTATTTACCTATGTGAAGAATTACTCCATCAAAATGAATCTTTTCCTGCTGAGTTTCAATCAAGAGTCGCCTCAACAGATATAGTTGAACAAGAACTATTAGAACAAATCCGAGAGATTGACCGAATGATAGCAAGTATTGAAGTTACAAAACAAATTATGCCACTACCGGATATGGATGCAATGGTTAACCTATTTATTGAGATGCGCCGTAAAATCCAGGAAAAGTTAGAACATCTATATGAATTTAATCAAACATCTAGTAATAACTATGCTACCGCGATTCAATTAGCGGCTAGTATCGCTGCAGGCCTTGCTGAGGTTCAAAGTGGAAAAGGCTTCAGCCCTGCAAGCGGTACATTTAGTACACAAAGAATAAATATGGAATGGGCAGATTCTATTCATGAATATCTAGACAATAATATTCGATTAGATAATAGTATAAAAACAAATAATCTAATCGAATCTGGTATACTATTAAGTAGTTCTTCTGAAAAGAATATACTAGAAAAGTTTATAAAAGGGGTTTGGAATGGATCTGGAAAATTTATTGGCGATTTAGTAGAGACATACAATTCGTTAGACGATACAGTGACAAAGGAAAACCTAAAATATGCTGCAGGTCATCCTATAGAAACCGCTTATACCATGATAAATACTTTTTCAGACACTTTTATGAATGAATTTTGGCATGGCGATGCTGAAAGTCGTACACAATGGGGAACAAATATTTTTATGGAGTTTGGTTTAGGATGGATTGGAGATAAAGGAGCAGGCCAAATTGGAAAAGTAACTTCCCTTGGAGACTCTGTAAAGTTAACGAAATTTTCAGGTGATACACCTTATATTTCAAGCCACTTACCATTAAAAGATCGATTTGCTTTTGCCGGTACAAGCCCACTTAAAAGTGAAATTTCTCCGTCTAAAGATTTTTTTATAAGAATTAACAGTGGGGAAAGTAAATTAAGTAAATCTGGAAAAAACATAGGAAAAAGAAAGATTCCCCCCGCTGTAAAAAAAGTAGATGAATTAGGTGAGTATTACGAAGTAACTATAAAATTCGAAAATAATGTAAAATGGGGCAATGAATTTCGTGATATGAATTTACGTGATTTTGATCGTAAAGTGAAAAAATTACAAGATTTGAGTGATGCAAACTTATTACAAAAGACAAAACCTATTAGAGATCCTCAAGTTACAAAACAGTATCGAAAGGATGTTATAAAAAAGATTATTGAAATCTATTATCCAAAAGATAAAAAATTAGCAAAAGAATTAATCGATAAAGTAAAGTATGATATGGATCCAGATCACCGCTGGGATTTAGGCCTTAATGGAGAAGACGTTAGAAGTAACCTTCAATTCATGGATCAATTTACAAATAGACGAATTGGTGGAATTTTAGGAGTACAATTAAAAGATGCCCCTTATGGTTCGAGAGTGAAGATAAATATTGAGAGGGAGTAGAAAATGGACAAATCAGTATTAGAAAAAATAGAATTAATTAAAGACATTTTAGGTAATGACCCATTTAGTTTGCTGATTGGGGAAATAATAGAAATACAAGACAACTTTGACAAAAAATTAGAGGAAGGTGTTTTAAAAGATTATTATTTTATTATAGGAAAATACGAAATATTAAATGGCGGAGTAATAACTATATTTGGTCATGAAAAACTTGATAGTATTCAGTTTTATACCGATGATATGCCAGGTGGTACTAATAAATGGATATGTATAGGAAAAATAGAAAACTATCCATTATTTATTAATAAAATTAATGGTGAAGTTTCTTGTTTGTTTGGGGATTTAATTGATCAAAACTTTGTTATTGAATCCTATGGTAATTTGAATAATTTCTTACAACATTACTATTTAGGGAGAAAATATTGTGAATTAGGTAGTAAATTTGTTCAAGCTGGAGGAATTAGTGATACTGTAGGTAATAAAAATGATGATTGGTATCAACTACTAGAAGATAACAACTTATTATAATGCATTCTAGATATTTAGTAAAAAAAGCACACATAACTGAAGTGAATCCAAAATGTTAGACACATTATTTCATTAGACAGCTTCTTTGGCATGGATTCGGTATTGTACTGGACTTTCCTTAATTTTTTTATGATAATGGTATACTACCTCTACTTTGATAGTTAATTTAAAAGGAATAATATATATTTTATGTACTAAGTGAAACGCTGCTATTTAGCAGCGTTTCACTTGTATTTTTCATCAAAGTTCGGAATCGATGAACAGAAATTAGTAATTTTAAATTTCGCTGTCACTATTTCTTCCTGAGCGATTCCACTAATACTCAAAAGTTCTGTTCTTCTACCTTTAATATTTCCTTATTTACTGGACACTTTATTTTCCAGTTTTAATTCACTGTCACCCTTACCTGAGGATCATACATTTTATTTTCATTTGCAATAAACATAATACTTTTTCCTCAAACTTTTTCCTTAGCGTTTATTTCCCCTACCACATTATGCTACCAATGTATTTTTAATGAATCCTCAGTTTTAGAATCTTTCAAGAATTTTTATAACGTTTCTTAATCTCTATGAGGCTATTAAGAATAATGTTTGTTCCGCAGGTATATGGGTTAGATATTAAGCCATCAATATCTATAGAAAAATTTACACTATGACTCCCATTTTCTATATAATCATTCTTAACCACTATTAATGAATTTTGTTATGGAAATGTTGAAATTCGTACACAATGGAAAACTCATTCTTTTATTAATTTATTATTAGGTTTAGCTATTGATTAAGATGGCTTCTTGTCATCCCTTGTTCGAAGCCAATTCATCTCCCACCTACTCACTGGGCTGTGATCCTTCACGCTCCTTGAGGAAGGAGTCTTCTTGGCTAAAACGGTAAATTTTGTAAAGGATCTTTTGATAGATTACTTATTAGCTTACCTGAAGAAATCTCTTAGTTGTTGATTTGCTAACCTTTCTTGTTTACTATCAATCAATAAAAAAAGATTTTTTTGTTCAAGGGCTACTTTAAAATCTTAAGTTGATGGATGTGTGAACGTACCCCTACTAATATTCTTGCTTTTAAACCATTATTACTGTATTATATTTTCGTAGTAATATAAGGATTATGGTATATAAAAAAGGAATCAAATCTATCAGTAAGATTTAAATCCTTTTCCAAGGCAAAAAGATTTTGCCAAAATCTAATATAATTTATGCTTGTCTTTTTAATATGTATCTAGTAAAAACATATTTTTTATCAATAGAATTCTGTTTTCAATGATAGGAATTAGTGTTCTAAACAAGGAACCATACAAAGTGATCTGAAAAACCTAAGAGTTATTGTATGTAGTTTGCTCATCTCCCGGTACTACAATAAAAGAGCCTTACCTCTCTAGACAAGACTCTACTAGTTTAGTTGTATAATATTTACATGATAACTAAGAAACAGAAAACATATAACACCAAATAGCAGCACCCTATTATTCCTCCTACAGCTAATACCTGTTTAACCCAACTCTTAAATTTTTGATTACTGTAAATCGCTTGCACTCTTTCCATATTTCCTCCTATTAATGAGAACCCTTATAGACTCTCACCTTGCTATGGTAACATTAAATAATGGCTAATAGAGGCCTAATGTATAAATATGCAATATTGCATACATAAATGTATTGTTATAATTGTAAGCGCTTACTATAATAAGGTTATAAAGATTCACCACATCTTAATAAGAAAAAAGAGGAGCGAATAATATGGAAATCGCAATGGCAGTTTTAAAATTTATAGGTGGAGCAATCCCATTAATTCAAGAACTTCTAAAAGCATTTATGTAAATTCACTATTTAGCAATTATTTATAAAAATTATCATACAAATGATCTGTATATCAAAAATGAATTGATTTACAGATCATTTGCGTGAGCAAGTTCCCTTTAACATGATTAAGGGACTTTTTTAAGTTTTAAATACTTAAGGTTACGCCACATTAACATCAAGTTAGCAAAACAAATGGAATAGCATATTTTTCTTTTTGGGTCCTTAAAAACTTTAACTTCATGGTGATGGGGTAACAATTCTGATTTAGAGATAAGATCAGTTTATACAAAGATTACCCACCGATATGTGGAAGATAAAGAATACACTTGCGAAATTGAAACGATTGAATTAAAGGACTTGATGTTAGTGTGGTGAACAGAATATGAAAATCACTTAAAAAATCGTAATCTTCACAAAAAAATACCAGGACCCCCCCTCCTCTCCAGGGCAGTCTTGGTATTTTTTACGTTCACATACAAATTATTATTTGTATTGTTGCATGTGTTCTTTGTTAAATCCTATACGTCTACCTTACCATTGATAAGCAATGACTAATATCTCTCCTTTAATCGTACTGATTATCTATACCATGTTTTAAAGGAACTATCTTGACTAAAATGATAAAACAAGAAATTGAAATAAGCACCTTTTTTATTTTGTAAACTGTAAAGCTTCCATTTTATATGAACCAGAGTTAAGTTTAAAGGAATTAAATCGTGCGTTTTCTCTTTATTCAACCACTTAACTTACTAACACTTTTCATAAGATATTTACACACTGCATTTAGGTAAAGAAATACAGAAATGTGTTTTTTTCTTTGTACTATCTAAATTTATGCTCCCTCCATGTTTTTCTACTATATGCTTAGCGATAGTTAATCCAAGACCTGATCCCCCATTATTTTCTCGAGAATCATCTACTCGAACAAATGCATCAAAAATACTTTGTTTCATATCCTCAGGTATTCCAATTCCATTATCTATAATGTTTATATATACTTTGCTTTCATCCTCAATTAACGATACAAACACGGTCGTACCTGCCGTATTATACTGTAGAGCATTAGATATTATATTAGAGATAGCACGGTATAGTAACCTGTTGTTAATTGGAGCAATCACTTCTTTAGAGGGTATTTGATATTGAAGAATTAAGCGCTTCGCTTGAAATAAATCATAATATTCTACAAGCAATTCACGAATAAACTCAGATACATCAGTTGGATGTGCTTCAAAAGGGTAATCAGAATGCTCTAATTTAGACAGTTCAAAAATATCTTCAGTTAATACCGCAATGATTCGAATCTTATTATATATTACATTCAAAGTTCTTTCTCTTTCACCTTTTTCTGTAATGATCCCTAGTTGTAATGCTTCAACATAACCTTGAACGGTTGTAATTGGTGTCCTTAAATCATGAGACAAATCTACAAGCATCTTCTGCTTGGTTTCTTCCAACCTCTTCTTCTCTTTCTCTATTTTATCGAGTTTTTCCGACATAACATTAAACGAATGCTGTATTTGCATTAACTCAAAATATGTTTCATAGTTTAACCTTTTATCATATTTCCCACTAGCAATTTCCTCAAATCCAGTTGCTAGTTTATCCAATGGCCTGGTTATTTTCCTAGCAATTTGCCTACTAAATATATATACATTCATAGAGAAAAATACAAAAAATAAAACGATTGTAGAAAAAAATATCTTATAAAAAACATATACGTATTCCTCATTTTTATCAGAAAACGTATATTCATACTTTATTGCTTTTTTAGGAACCTTAACAAGACAATATAATGTTTCACCTTTTTCCGTTACAAATGTTGCTACAGATGAATAATAAGGAAGCTTATCATTATCAAAAAATAAAGTAGCAAATTCTCTTTGTGAATATGATAAAAGCTTATCCTTCTTTTCCCCTTTGGTATAGATAACTTGTAAATTTTCATTAAGAATTTCTACCCAACCACCGTATGTTTCTATTGATTCTGCATTAATAGTTTTAAAGTTTTCACGGACCACTTCACTTGCCTTTAAATTATTTAGCTTTCCTAGTTGCTTTTCTGTTTGATACATCAAAAATATAAATAAAATTATTACGGTAAAACCTATTGCTAGTGCAAATATAACGTAATTTTTAATTAAGATATATAAAACTTTATTTTTCATAAAGTTCTTCCTTCCTAGCAAATCTATACCCAAGTCCCCGGATTGTTTTTATATAAACTGGATTCTTAGGAGAATCCTCTAATTTCTCTCGTAGTCTACTAATATGAACCATAATTGTATTATCATCTGCACAGTAATAATCAGACCATACATTTTCAAAAATTTGTTTTTTAGTAAATATTCTCCCTGGTTCCTTCATAAAAAGTGTTAAGATTTTATATTCCGTAGCACTGAGAGTAATGGATTCGCTTGATTTATAGAGTGTACAAGAATGATGATCTAATACTAAATCACCCATATGAATTTGCTTCTCCGTACCTTCTACAGCCTTATCATTAAATTCATAGGACCTTCTAAGGTGAGCTTGAACTCTAGCTATAATTTCTAAAGCACTAAATGGCTTTGTAATGAAGTCATCTGCTCCAATCCCTAAACCGATAATTTTATCTACTTCTTGAGATTTGGCTGACAAAATAAGTATCGGAAATTGTAATGTCTCACGAATCTTTTTAATTAATTGATAACCATCCATTTTAGGCATCATAATATCAACAATAGCTAAATCAATATGATTTTCTTCTAGACACTTTAAGGCAACTTCGCCATTTGAAGCCTCTACAACAAAAAAATTTTCCATTTCTAAAAAAAGCTTTAAAAGATCAATAATATCTTTGTCATCATCAACAATTAATATATTTTTTTTCATACTCTCCCTCGCATCGGTCAGAATTTTCAAAAAATCCATTTAAGGTTATTGTAAGGTAAATGAAAGTGACATGAAAGACTAACCGTTTAATATACAGGTATGAATTAAAAAAGGAGGCATTATCACATGAAAAAACTTGTTGGAATTGCGTTAGCAGCTACCATTGGAATTGGAGGTTTAGGAACTTTTGCTACTACTAAAACTCACGCTGCAGTAAACAATCCAGAATCAACAAAATCGGTTTATCAAGTATCTGATGTGCAAGGTGAATTTATGCACATTAAAGTGGGGAAACCTTGGTCAATGACGCCAAGCGGAAAACAATACAAATATGTCTTATTTAGTGAAAACAAAATTTATGTAAACCCTAAAACTGGTGTAGTAACAGCATATGAAGAAGGAGCAGCTGAAGGCAGAGTACTCGATAAAAATGGAAATGTTGTTGCTATTTGGTATATCACAGCTTTTAAATAGTGAAGGGTTAATTTTACAAGGTCGAAAAGAGCATCTTTAAGTTTATTATGAGAGTAGTAAAAGAATTTCAATACTTGTAATTACCCTAAAATAAAAAAGCTTATCTTTTAACACGTAATGATAAGCTTTTTTATTATTTTTTCATTTTTTGTTTTCGGAAGTATTTCTTTAAGTTGATAGTAATGCGGTGCTATTCCATCACTATCTACAACTTTATAGTATCCCAAAACGGAAACAACGGGTTGCATTTATATAATTAGGTTTTGGAGAATTGATCATTTTGTTTAGAGATACTTTACGATTTTAACTTGAATGACATATAGTGTTATTTTTAGCATTCTAAATAATCGGGTTCAATGTATTTTTCTGTTTCAGGAGAGCTTTTAATTTCTATAGGATATTTCTTAAAAGCTACAACAGTAATCCTATTTTCTTGAACTAAACTTCTGGATTCATTTATAGAAGAGAAACCTGTTCGCGTTAAAAAATTGTATAAAGAGGATTTTGTCATCCAAAAACTAGTAACGTTATCTAATGATGCCCATTTTGATTGTAAACGTTCTTCTATTGATGAATTAGCAGAGTGTTCTAGCATTGTATGTCCCTTATATTCATAATTTTTATAAAGTACTGATACATTAGGAGTAGAAGTGATATGAGTATCAATTATTACAAACCTTTTGCATACTTCATACACTTTTTCTAAAAAGACCTGCGGTAGTATGTCAACTGAAAAATAATATCTTTTGAAGTTATCAAAGGACAAATTGCTTAAAAAAGACATCACGAAACTAGACCAGTATTTTATGTAAAA
>NZ_JAKUFX010000059.1:0-32204 GCF_022663635.1 Bacillus cereus group sp. BfR-BA-01356
AATGATTGTCCTTTTCTTGCCATAAAAAAATCCCCTCCAGATAAAACAGTATTGAGTCCATCATATCAGATGGACTCTTTTTTACTGTCTACCTATAGGGGATAATACCAATGTTCGCTCGTTATTCTTCTTTTTTTATTAAAAGGGATGAAATAAGATCGATGCCAAAAATACCGACCAGTAACATTGGTATAACGACAAGCAAGTAACGTGTGAAGGAAACATTTTTTAAGTATGTATGAGCAAATAAAAAGACACCGAGAAATAAAATACCATTTAAAATAGGCTTTACTAATTTTTTAGACATAAGCTCCCCCATAAATATCTTCTCTCTCTCTAAAATAAAAACTCCTCTCTCCGTTGTATCATGCTGGAGAGAGGAGTTCAATCATTTCTCATTCAATTACACCAGAATTTGTAATATTTACGGTGTATTTTATATGAACCGGAACATCTTTATACATTTGTCTCCATTCTTCTAATTTGAATGGGCGATAATGTTGCTTATACTTTGCACCTAGCCCGAGAGGATCGACGCCTAAAGATTTAAACTGCTTAATTAATTTGGAAGCCTGTATGTCCAATTGTTTTTGGACGTTTTTTTCAATGTTTTTTGTGTTCTTGTTATTTTCCAAGTTAATTGCTTTCGATAGTTCTTGAATACGTGCATCAAGATGAACATGAATGAAAAAAGAAGGCTTTCCGTTTTTAATTTTTATATCGTAAGTTGGAACAGAACGAATATTATTAATCATGACGTACGCAGAATCTGTTTTAAATTCATGTGAATCTAATTTATGTTTCTCTAATAGTCCTTTAAATATGAACATATCTTTTTCCGCAATTTTACCGATATATTTATCTTTTTTAAAAAGGCCAATTCCGGTAATTTTTATTTTATCACCATGCTTCTTTAGAATGGGAATATAGTAGTCTTTTTCTTCTTGGTAATAGCGAAATGCTCCTATATGTAGATTATCCGCTGGTAAAGGTCCGGTCTCCATGTTATGTTCTAGCAATTTTTTTATATAAATGGCAACGTTGTATGAAGTCGAATATTTGCCTTTTAAAAGTTCAGTACCATTCCCATCTAATAAAGCAGCATATAGAGCGTTCCCTATATTCACATCTCGAAGTAATGTATCGAATGAAGTAGACATTCCTTTTTTGGCAAGCCTTATTGTATATAGAGCGACACGCATTTGTCCGCTAGCAAATGGTTGAGAAGACTCTAAAGATGTGTCTGCTTTTACTTGTTTTACCGCATTTGCACTGCCTTCAAAAACTTGAACTTTATTTCCTTTTTTCTGAATGGGACAAACGAATGTCACTTTTACTTTATTATCTTTTGCGACATCAAAAACTGTTCCTTGAATAAGTTGTACATCATCGATAATATTTTTTTGTAAACATCCAATTAGACTGAAGAATGTTATACAAGAAATAAGTATTAATTTGCTTGTGCTTTTGATTTTTTCCATTTTCTTTTCACCCACACAATAATAAATAGGATTGAGATGTATACATAAATGAGCCAAAAACTAACTTTTGATACATTACTAATAAAGTTATTAATATCGTGTCTGTTTGTTAAAAGTTGCGAAACAATGAGAGTGATAAAGATAAAAGCAATTAAAACACCCCTTTGTTTTACACGGAATATTTCATGAGTTGCTCTCATTGACGCCCATAAAGGGAGGATAAAACTTGAAATAATAACGAGTGCATAGCCTGAAATTGCAATATATTCGAGTCTTTCTATAAATGGTAATTGAATGACTTGGGTCATAGAAAGTTGTGCCCATATTGTTTTTAACAATTGCTTCTCACTAAAAAATGCAAAGGCTAAAAGGGTACTAAATAGATATAGAAGATTTGAAAATAGTGCTCCAAGCTGAGCGTATTTATGAGATTGCATAGGCTTTTTCACAAATGGATACACCATGAGGTAAATCTCAAAACCGGTCATACTGTAGATTGACAGTTGAGCGGATTTTAAAATGTCTGAAAAAGAATGTGTGAATATAGGTAGTAAATTATCCCAATGTGAATATTTCAAAACGAATAAGCTTAGAAATAAATATCCTAATGTACCACCAACAGAGATGACGCAAATACCGGTAATTACACGAAATCCAGAAGAGATAATGTAATAGCTAACTAAGCATAAAAAGAGTGTTAACATAAAGGTAGAAGCGGTAGGAAACATCCATACTTGAATAATTTCAACGTATGTTCGGATGACTGAAATACTAACGATTAAAAAATAAGCCATAAAGATGATACTAATGCCATTTCCTAGCCATTTTCCAAATGTTTGCCGATGTAAATCAACTAAATTCCCATTTGTTTCTTTTAATAAGACATACATCATCCATATAAGAATATGGATGAAAATTCCTGTAATTATAACCCCCATCCAGCCGTCGTATCCAGCAGCTTTTGCGATAATTCGAGCGAATCCAAGAACTCCAGCACCAAACTGTGCACCGTGAATTAAGAAGAAAACAAAGATAGGAGATATTTGATATTTTTCTTGAACTTTACTCATCAATGCACCTCGTTTCTTAATCATCAAAATCCGATCTATGTTTTGTTGAAATTCCTTTCGCTGCTTTTTTTACATGTTGTGGTCTTGCTTGCACATCTCTTGTATCAATCATTGTTAATGGAAAACGGATCCAAGAATCTTTAACTGATTGTTGCCTTGTCGGGTAAAACAAAGCGTACGGCTTACGTAAGGAAGTAAGTCTAAATAGATGAGTAAATAAAAAGATAAATCCAAGAGAAATCCCGAAAAGTCCTCCTATTTCTGCAAATATGAGAAACGGGAAGCGTAGTAATCGAACGGCATTACCCATTTTATAAATAGGTGTAATAAAGGAAGCGAGTGCTGATAGCGCAACGATAATTAATAAAATGTTACTCGTTAACCCAGCTTGTACAGATGCTTGCCCGATTACGATACCGCCTACAATACCGAGTGTTTGACCAACTTTCATCGGTAACCTCGCGCCAGCTTCTCTCAGTAAGTCGATCGCAAGTTCTAAAAAGAGTGCTTCAATTAAAGGTGGGAATGGTACTTGTGCTCTTGATAAAATTAAGGTTTCAAGTAAATCACTTGGAATAAGTTCATAATGATAATTTAAAACTGCAACGTATAACGGTGTAGCGCAAATTGAAAATAGAACGGCAATTAATCTTAAAATCCTTGAAAATGTAGCGTACATCCAGGAGACGTTATAGTCTTCTGGTGAAATGAAAAAATCGAAATAGGATACAGGTGTTAGTAAAACACTTGGAGAACCATCAACAAAAATAGCGATTTTTCCATCAATTAGTGCTTTTGTAACTCTATCAGTACGTTCTGTATTGATATAGAGAGGGAAAATCGATTTTTCACCCATTAATTCTTGTAAATAAGCACTATCATTAATTTGATCATATTCAAGAGCGCGTAATGACTCTTCTAGAAAATCTACATTATCTTTTTCAGCAAGGTTGTCTAAATACATCATGACAACTTTTGTTTTTGAAAACTCGCCAATAATCATTTCTTTTGTTTGTAAATCTAAAACAGGAAGACGTTTTCGAACTAAATTAATGTTTGTATCAATATCCTCTACGAAACCTTCTTGCGGACCAATAACAGTTGATTCGTTTAAAGGAGGGGTTGGTGCACGATAATTATCAATTGCAATGTTTGCAAGCATACATTTTTGATCTTGCTGATTCAATTGAATAATCGCATGCCCCTTTAAAACCATATCCTCAATTTTTTGTAAGTCGTTCGTAATTGTAATGCCGCTCATTGGAATATGTTCTTTCAGCTCTTCTAGTGAAGCATTAGGTCGTTCCAAAAGAGTAGGCATTAAATATTTTTGTAATTTCTCTCCATCAAGTGAAGGACGATAGTAAGAAATCCAATAAGGCATCGTTTCATCGTCGGATGTATGATAATTCACAAAATCACTAGATTTTTTCAGCTTCTCTATTAAATTTTGTAAAGAATGGATACGGTCTTTTTCTGGTTTCGTAAAATCATAAATACTATTACCTTTAGAGTTTTGTTGCTTACTTTGAGAAGGTTCATCTTGCTTAGCGTTTTGTTGTTTATCTTGAGACGAATCACCTTGTTTAGCACCTTGTTGTTTATCTTGAGAGGAATCCTCTTGTTTAGTACTTTGTTGCTTATCTTGAGAGGAATCCTCCTGTTTAGAGTTTTGTTGCTTATCCTGAGAAGAGTCCTCTTGTTTAGCACTTTGTTGTTTATCTTGAGAGGAATCCTCCTGTTTAGAGTTTTGTTGCTTATCCTGAGAAGAGTCCTCTTGTTTAGCACTTTGCTGCTTATCCTGAGAGGAATCCTCTTGTTTAGCACCTTGTTGTTTATCTTGAGAGGAATCCTCCTGTTTAGAGTTTTGTTGCTTATCCTGAGAAGAGTCCTCTTGTTTAGCGCTTTGCTGCTTATCCTGAGAGGAATCCTCCTGTTTAGAAATTTGCTGCTTATCCTGAGAAGAGTCATCTTGTTTAGAAATTTGCTGCTTATCCTGAGAGGAATCCTCTTGTTTAGCACTTTGTTGCTTATCCTGAGAAGAATCTTTTTGCTCGTTATTTTTACCTTTATTATGTTTCATACTTCTAGTCTGTTCTTTGTTATCATCCTCTTCATTGTTAGAATGCTGCTCCTGATTATCTGTTTCGTTTGCTTCTAGTTTATTTGATTTTTTTTTCTTACGTAGCCAATTCCAAATCATGTGTATGCCCTCTTTAATCTTGTAATATAGTGCTATTTTGTGGCTAATTTTGTATATTATTCATTTATTTATGAAAAGAAGAAGGAGATTAGTTTGCATAGAAAAAAATCTTTAGTAAGCAGTTCATACTATAACGGGGAGAGGAAGAGTCTGTGCAAATTGTAAAAAAGGAGAAGTTTGTTTTAAAAGAGTTTACGTTTGAAAATGGCAGGGAAATTCCTGTTCAAATAGGATACGAGACATATGGCACTTTAAATAGAGAAAGGTCAAATGTGATTTTGGTTTGTCATTATTTTAGTGCAACAAGTCATGCGGCAGGAAAATATACAGTGCATGATGAGGAGTCTGGTTGGTGGGATGGGCTCATTGGAGCTGGAAAAGCAATTGATACAAATAAGTATTTTGTTATATGTACAGATAATCTTTGTAATGTGCAGGTGAGAAATCCATATGTGATTACAACAGGACCGAAATCGATTAATCCAGAAACTGGAGAAGAATATGCTATGGATTTTCCGGTTTTTACATTTCTTGATGTAGCTCGTATGCAATATGAGTTAATAAAAGGTATGGGAATTTCAAGGTTACACGCTGTAATTGGACCGTCGGCAGGGGGAATGATTGCACAACAATGGGCGGTTCACTATCCACATATGGTAGAGCGGATGATTGGCGTTATTACGAACCCACAAAATCCAATTATTACGTCAGTAAATGTAGCGCAAAATGCGATTGAAGCAATTCAACTGGATCCAAGTTGGAAAGATGGAAAATATGGAGAAGAGCAGCCGATAAAGGGGCTTCATTTAGCAAATAGAATGATGTTTATGAACGCGTTTGATGAGTATTTTTATGAAATGGCATTTCCTCGTAACAGTATAGAGGTAGAACCTTATGAAAAGTTTTCTACACTAACATCATTTGAAAAAGAAATAAATAAAGCGACATATACAAGTATAGAGTTAGTAGATGCAAATTCATGGATGTATACTGCAAAGGCAGTTTTATTGCATGATATTGCACATGGGTTTTCTTCACTAGAAGAATCTCTTTCTAACATAGAAGCGAATGTACTTATGATTCCATGTAAACAAGATTTGCTTCAGCCGTCTCGTTACAACTATAAAATGGTAGATATTTTGCAAAAACAAGGGAAGTATGCGGAAGTGTATGAGATAGAAAGTATAAATGGGCATATGGCGGGAGCATTTGATATTCATTTATTTGAAAAGAAAGTTTATGAATTTTTAAATCGGAAAGTATCTAGTTTTGTTTAGAAGACAAATGATGGGGAAAAGGTGCAATGTTTGTAGTAGGCACCTTTTTTCACATGATTTGTAGACGGAAAATATATGTGGCAATTGCTATACCGAAGAATGCGATACTAAGCAATAGAAATAAGAATGACATTTCTTGGGGTGATTTTATTTTTTTAGTATTTTTCATACTAAGAGTAATAATTGCAGCGATTAAGAAAATGATGCCCATTATGAAAAGGGAAAGTGTCATTTTCATTGGCTCCTTTCATAAGACAAGTATATTGAGGATACAATGCAAGAGTTATGTTTGTAAAGAATAAGTTTTGCGAGAAAATTGAGAAATAGTTTTTCGATACTTTGCGTTCTTTCTTTTGCGTGCTAAAATTGGTAGAGAATGTTTGTGAAAAAGAAACTAAAGGTTTTATTGTATATAAGGAGGAACTACATATGACAGAAGTTAAAACAATTACTACAGAAGAGGTACAAGAGCGTTTAGAAAATGGAGAAACGTTATTTCTAGTAGACGTAAGAGAAGATGAAGAAGTAGCGGCAGGAAAGATTCCAGAAGCTGTACATATTAAAATGGGCGATATCCCACATAAAGTAGATTTCTTTAATAAAGAGAATGAATATATCTTTATTTGTCGTTCAGGAATGCGCAGTGAAAATGTATGTCATTATTTAAATGAGCAAGGGTTTAAAACAGTGAACATGGTTGGCGGTATGCTTCAATATGAAGGTGAAACGAAATAGTTAATAGTTAAAAACTTGAAACGAGTCTGTTTCAAGTTTTTTTCTTTTGCATACAGTATAAAAAAGGAGGAGGGGGAAATGGGAATTAATTTGCGTAAAGTGAAAATTATTAATAATACAGGCGCTGTTAATGTCGGTGACTGTTATGATATCTCGCCTTTAGCTGTGGCAAAAGTATATGCAGGTGCTGGAGGATCGAGTGCGGCTATTTTTTTAAATGGAAAAAGGCAGCCAGAAGCGGTGATTAGAACATCGGTATTTCTTCCGCCTTTGGCAACAAGTACACGTACGTTAGGTTCATAAAGGAAAGGTAGAGTGTAATTATGCCTGCGCATATAAAAGAATTTGTTATTGTTAATAATACTGGAAATATATTTACCGGTGATAATTTGAGTGATACTTCATTTACTGCTTCGAAATCATACAGTGGTTCGATGGGATGCACTTGGATTGATGTTGTTACAGTAATAGGGACGGAGACAAAGCTTTGTTTACAACCAGGAGATTCTGTCACAACAACATATACAAGAGGCACTCCTGCTGGTACTGTAACAGGAACAAATATGGGGCAAAGTGTAAATGCATCGGGTATAGCACAAGCTGTCCCTAATACAGATAATATGGATTCAATTGCAGGACTCCCTTAAGGAATTAAGGGAGTTTTTATTATTTAAAATAAAAATAGTCTTGGAAATTATTTTTGTAAATAGATTAAGAAGAGGCTTATTTATTATGAAAAAGACGGTTTGTAGGTGGTGAAAGTGTGAAGAATCGTGATAATAATCGGAAGCAAAATTCGTTAAGCTCTAATTTTAGAATTCCACCAGAACTTATTGGGCCTACTTTCCCCCCTGTTCCAACTGGATTTACAGGTATAGGGATTACTGGTCCAACCGGTCCACAAGGCCCAACAGGACCTCAAGGACCAAGAGGATTACAAGGTCCGATGGGGGAGATGGGCCCGACAGGACCTCAAGGTGTGCAAGGGATACAAGGATCAGTTGGTCCAATAGGTGCAACTGGACCAGAAGGACAGCAGGGGCCACAAGGATTGAGAGGACCACAAGGAGAAACTGGAGCGACAGGACCTCAAGGTGTGCAAGGGTTACAAGGTCCGATTGGTCCAACGGGAGCGACTGGGGCACAAGGTATACAAGGGATACAGGGATTACAGGGGCCAATTGGAGCGACGGGACCTGAGGGATCTCAAGGAATTCAAGGCGTCCAAGGGTTACCGGGTGCAACTGGTCCACAAGGAATACAAGGAGCACAAGGGATACAAGGAACACAAGGACCGAGTGGAAATACAGGTGCAACCGGAGCGACTGGAGCAACTGGTCAAGGAATAACAGGACCGACTGGGATAACAGGTCCAACTGGAATAACTGGACCATCTGGAGGACCTCCTGGTCCGACGGGGCCGACTGGTGCGACAGGTCCGGGTGGCGGACCGAGTGGAAGTACAGGTGCGACTGGAGCAACGGGGAATACTGGGGCTACAGGAAGTACAGGGGTAACAGGAGCAACGGGAAGTACAGGTCCGACTGGAAGTACGGGAGCACAGGGCTTGCAAGGAATCCAAGGGATTCAAGGACCAATTGGGCCAACAGGTCCAGAAGGTTCGCAGGGTATTCAAGGTATTCCTGGTCCGACGGGAGTAACTGGTGAACAAGGAATACAAGGAGTTCAAGGTATTCAAGGGGCAACGGGAGCAACAGGAGATCAAGGTCCACAAGGTATACAGGGGGTTATAGGGCCACAAGGGGTAACAGGGGCCACAGGAGATCAAGGTCCACAAGGTATACAAGGAGTACCAGGGCCATCAGGAGAAACAGGGCCACAGGGAGTTCAAGGGATACAAGGTCCGATGGGTGATATAGGACCAACAGGTCCAGAAGGCCCAGAGGGACTGCAGGGCCCGCAAGGAATACAAGGTGTGCCAGGGCCAGTTGGAGCGACGGGTCCAGAGGGTCCCCAGGGGATACAAGGCATTCAAGGACCGGTAGGAGCAACAGGCCCACAAGGCCCACAAGGAATTCAGGGAATACAAGGTGTGCAAGGGATAACGGGAGCAACAGGAGTACAAGGAGCAACTGGAATTCAAGGGATACAAGGGGAAATAGGAGCAACGGGTCCAGAGGGGCCACAAGGAGTGCAAGGTGCTCAAGGGGCGATTGGTCCAACCGGTCCGATGGGGCCACAAGGAGTGCAAGGAGTACAAGGAATTCAAGGAGCGACGGGTGCACAAGGAGTGCAAGGTCCACAAGGAATTCAAGGAATCCAAGGTCCGACGGGGGCAACAGGAGATATGGGAGCAACTGGGGCGACAGGGGAAGGCACTACAGGCCCAACAGGAGTAACTGGTCCAACAGGGGTAACAGGCCCGTCTGGAGGACCAGCAGGACCGACCGGCCCAACGGGGCCATCAGGTCCGGCGGGAGTAACTGGTCCATCTGGTGGACCACCTGGCCCGACAGGAGCAACTGGGGCGACAGGAGTAACAGGGGATACCGGGGCGACGGGCTCAACTGGAGTGACAGGAGCGACAGGAGAAACGGGAGCAACCGGAGTGACGGGTTTACAAGGTCCGCAAGGAATCCAAGGTGTGCAGGGAGAGATAGGTCCGACGGGTCCCCAAGGTGTTCAAGGTCCCCAAGGAATTCAAGGAGTAACGGGGGCCACTGGAGATCAAGGTCCGCAAGGGATTCAAGGCCCACAAGGCGACATAGGTCCAACAGGCCCACAAGGAATTCAAGGCCCACAAGGTTCTCAAGGAATCCAAGGAGCGACAGGGGGAACAGGAGCACAAGGCCCACAGGGAATCCAAGGTCCGCAAGGTGACATAGGTCCGACTGGGCCACAAGGTCCAACTGGAATCCAAGGGATACAAGGAGAGATAGGTCCAACAGGTCCAGAAGGCCCAGAGGGACTGCAGGGCCCGCAAGGAATACAAGGTGTGCCAGGGCCAGTTGGAGCAACGGGTCCTGAGGGTCCTCAAGGGATACAAGGCATTCAAGGACCGGTAGGAGCAACAGGCCCACAAGGTCCACAAGGAATACAGGGAATACAAGGTGTGCAAGGGATAACGGGAGCAACAGGAGCACAAGGAGCAACTGGAATTCAAGGGATACAAGGGGAAATAGGAGCAACAGGTCCAGAGGGGCCCCAAGGAGTGCAAGGTATACAAGGGGCGATTGGTCCAACAGGTCCGATGGGCGCACAAGGAGTGCAAGGTATACAAGGGATTCAAGGAGCAACAGGAGCACAAGGAGTGCAGGGACCACAAGGAATTCAAGGAGTGCAAGGTCCGACGGGAGCAACAGGAGAAACGGGATCAACCGGAGCGACGGGAGAAGGATCAACCGGTCCAACAGGAGTAACCGGTCCAACAGGGGTGACAGGCCCGTCAGGAGGCCCAGCAGGACCGACCGGCCCAACGGGGCCATCAGGTCCGGCAGGAGTGACAGGTCCATCAGGTGGACCACCTGGCCCGACAGGAGCAACAGGTGCGACAGGAGTAACAGGAGATACCGGGGCGACAGGCTCAACTGGAGTGACAGGAGCAACAGGAGCAACGGGAGCAACCGGAGTGACGGGTTTACAGGGTCCACAAGGAATCCAAGGTGTTCAAGGAGAGATAGGTCCAACCGGTCCACAGGGTATTCAAGGTCCACAAGGAATACAAGGAGTAACGGGGGCAACTGGAGCACAAGGTCCCCAAGGAATTCAAGGCCCACAAGGCGACATAGGTCCAACCGGCCCACAAGGAATTCAAGGTCCAACTGGAGCTACAGGAGCAACCGGAGCGACAGGTCCACAAGGAATTCAAGGCTCGCAAGGAATTCAAGGTCCAACGGGAGCTACAGGAGCAACCGGTTCACAAGGTCCAACTGGAGATACAGGTCCAACCGGAGCTGGAGCCACTGGAGCGACCGGGGCGACTGGAGTTAGTACAACTGCAACGTATGCGTTTGCGAATAATACATCAGGAACCGCTATTTCCGTTTTATTAGGGGGTACGAACGTACCGTTACCGAACAATCAAAATATTGGCCCAGGAATAACCGTTAGTGGTGGAAATACTGTATTTACAGTTGCGAATGCAGGAAACTATTATATAGCCTATACAATTAATTTAACGGCAGGTTTACTTGTAAGTTCTCGTATAACTGTAAATGGCAGTCCGCTTGCGGGAACGATAAATGCCCCGACAGTGGCTACTGGTTCATTTAGTGCAACAATAATCGCTAACTTGCCTGCTGGAGCTGCTGTTAGCTTACAGTTATTTGGAGTAGTTGCAGTAGCTACATTATCTACAGCAACGCCAGGGGCTACCCTAACTATTATTAGATTAAGTTAATAAGCAGAAAACCTTGAAACTTTTATGTTTCAAGGTTTTTTTATCTTTGTATTTGTAAGTAAACCTCGTTAACCAGGGGAGTGGCTCCCCTCTAATTATTTAAAGTTTCACTTTATTCTCTTGAGCAAAAACATCGCAGTTCGAAAATATATTATAATAGAATGAAAAGAAAGAAATTTGGCAGAAAGGGAGGGTGGCGATGCAGGAGATGGTTAAAGATTTTTTTGGACGCCCACTTCAAGATTTACGTATATCTGTCATTGATCGTTGCAATTTTAGATGTACATATTGTATGCCAGCGGAAATATTTGGGCCAGATTATGCTTTTTTGAAAGATGAGTTTTTACTAACCTTTGATGAAATTGAGCGTTTGGCAAAATTATTTGTTAACATCGGTGTACGAAAAATTAGAATTACTGGCGGTGAGCCACTACTTCGTAAAGATTTAACAAAACTTATTGCACGTCTTGTGAAAATTGATGGGCTAATAGATATAGGGTTAACGACAAATGCTGTACATTTAACGAAACAAGCGAAGGCATTAAAAGAAGCTGGATTACATAGAGTGAATGTTAGTTTAGATGCAATAGATGACGACATATTTAAGAATATTAATGGTCGAAATATTAATACAAAACCGGTAATTAAGGGAATTATAGCAGCTAAAGAGGCGGGGCTGGAAGTAAAGGTAAATATGGTTGTAAAAAAAGGGATGAACGATCATCAAGTACTTCCGATGGCTGCGTATTTTAAAGAGCAAGGAATCACGCTTCGGTTTATTGAGTTTATGGATGTTGGTAGTACAAATGGGTGGAATTTTAATCAAGTCGTTACAAAACGAGAATTGATTGAGATGATTCATAAGATGTATCCACTTGAGCCAGCCGAAGCGCATTACTTTGGTGAAGTTGCGAAGCGATATCGGTACGTTGGAACAAATGTTGAAGTTGGTTTTATTACATCTGTTTCTGAGTCATTTTGTGTCTCTTGTACGAGGGCGAGAATTTCGGCAGATGGAAAGTTTTATACGTGCTTATTTGCGACAGAGGGTTTGGATGTAAGAGAACTTCTTAGAGGAAATCTTTCGGATGAGGAGTTATTAAGTGTTATACAAGATGTATGGATGAATAGAAAAGATAGGTATTCGGATGAACGAACAGAAGAAAGTGCAAAAAATCGTCCGAAAATCGAAATGTCTTATATAGGAGGATAAGAAAGGGGGCTATCGCATGCAGGAGCGATATTCAAGACAAATATTATTTTCTGGTGTTGGAGAAGAAGGACAGAGAAAAATAAGAGAGAAGCATGTGCTTATTATTGGTGCTGGTGCTCTCGGTGCGGCAAATGCAGAAGCGATTGTTAGAGCAGGTGTTGGAAAAGTAACGATTGCTGACCGTGATTATGTAGAATGGAGTAATTTACAAAGACAACAACTATATACAGAAGAAGATGCAAAGCAGTATAAACCGAAGGCGGTAGCGGCAGCAGAGCATTTAAGAGCGATTAATTCTGAGGTGGAAATAACTCCTGTTGTGACGGATGTAACGGTGCAAGAAATGGAAGAATTAGTGAATGATGTAGATTTAATATTAGATGCGACAGATAATTTTGAAACGCGTCTTCTTATTAATGATATTTCACAAAAGTATAATATTCCGTGGATATATGGTGGGTGTGTCGGAAGCTACGGAGTAACGTATACAATTTTACCAGGGAAAACACCGTGTTTTCGCTGTTTAATGGAGCATCCAGCGAGCGGTGCAACATGTGACACAGCTGGTATTATACAACCGGCAGTACAATTAGTAGTTGCGCATCAAATTACGGAAGCGCTGAAAATATTAGTAGAAGACTTTGGTGCGCTTCGTGAAACGATGTTATCGTTTGATCTTTGGAATAATCAACAGATGGCATTTAAAGTGAATAGGCAGAAAAAAGATACTTGTTTATCTTGCGGAAGGTTACGTACATATCCGAGTTTAACATTTGAAGGACAAACGAAAACAGAAGTGTTATGTGGGCGGAATACAGTACAAATTCGCCCGGGTGTGCGGAAGAATTTTAATTTAGAAGAAATTAAAAAACGCTTACAAAGAAGCGTAGAGATAAAGGCGACACCTTATTTATTATCATTTCCGGTAGAAGAATATCGTTTTGTTTTATTTACAGATGGCAGGGCGTTCATTCATGGGACGAATGATATGAATGTAGCGAAAAGTTTATATGCAAGATATATAGGTTGAACCTAAAGGAAACCCTTTAGGCTCAACGGAGAGAGGATTATGAATTTCTCGTATAATCTCCACTTTTTCCACCTGTTTTTTCAAGTAAGTACGTTTCGCCGATAATCATACCTTTATCGACAGCTTTACACATATCATACACAGTAAGAGCGGTAGCGGAAGCAGCTGTTAAAGCTTCCATTTCAACACCGGTGCTACCTTCTGTTTTAACTTTTACTTCAATGAGTAAACGATATTGTTCTTCTGATTGTTTCCAATCGAAAGAAACGTCAACACCTTTTAATAATAAAGGATGGCACATTGGGATAATATCAGAAGTACGTTTCGCGGCCATAATGCCTGCGATTTGCGCAACTGCTAATACGTCACCTTTCCCAATTTCATTGTGAGAGATTTTATCGTAAATTTCTTTCGTAACGACAATGCTAGAGCACGCAATTGCTGTTCGAACGGTTGCTTTTTTGTCGCTTATATCAACCATTTTTGCGCGTCCTTGGTCATTGAAATGTGTAAATGAAGACATGGAATTCCTCCTTGAAGTAATTTCTATTGAATATATAAAGTTTAATCGAGATAAAAAAAATTGCAAATATGAGGTGAGAAACGATGGTAGAAAAACGAATTCCAATTCAAGTTGCTAAGGCAGTAGAATGGGTAATGAAATATGCGAAGCATGGTGAAGTAGAAGAAATTTCTATTACGGAAAGTTACGGGAGAATTCTCGGGGAAGATGTTGTCTCAGATCATGACGTTCCTCATTTTGATCGTTCCCCTTACGATGGTTTCGCCATTCGAGCAGAAGATACGAAAGAAGCAACTCAAGAGAATCCAGTTGAATTTGAAGTAATAGGAGAAATCGGGGCGGGTTCCGTTTTTTTAGAGGAAGTAGGAGCTTTTGAAGCAATTCGCATTATGACAGGAGCAGCTATTCCAGAAGATTGCAATGCAGTCGTAATGCTAGAGCTGACAGAAGGGTTTGAGAAGAACGGGAAAACATATATGAAGTTAAAACGCCCTTTTAATAACGGTGACAATGTGTCGTTTAAAGGAGAAGATATAAAACAAAATCAAGTTCTCGTTAAGAAAGGTGTTGCAATTAATCCAGGTGTTGCGGCCTTACTAGCAACGTTTGGATATAGCACGGTGAAAGTTGTAAAACAGCCTGTTGTCGGTATTGTAACGACAGGAAGTGAATTATTAGAAGTACATGAGCCGTTAGAACCGGGGAAAATTAGAAATAGTAACTCGTATATGATCGCAGCTCAAATTATGAAAGCTGGCGGGAAAGTTCGTTATTATGGTCAACTCGCGGATGAGTTAGATGCATGTTTTACAGCTGTTCAATCAGCGATCGATGAGGTCGACATTTTAATTACAACAGGCGGTGTATCAGTAGGAGATTATGACTACTTACCAGCTATTTATGAAAGATTACAGGCAAATGTACTCTTTAATAAGATAGCCATGAGGCCCGGAAGTGTAACGACAGTAGCTGAAGTTGATGGAAAGTTACTCTTTGGTTTATCAGGAAATCCGTCTGCTTGTTATGTAGGCTTTGAATTATTTGTGCATCCAATTATAAAAACGTATTTGTATGCGAAGGAACCTCACGTATATAGAGCGGATGCTATTTTACAAAAAGATTTTCCGAAGCCAAATCCATTTACTCGTTTCGTAAGAGCGAACGTAACAATTGTGGATGGGGCGTTACAAGCGATGCCGGTTGGTTTAGATAAATCGAGTGCGGTATCTTCACTTGCAGATGCGAATGCTTTTATCGTGTTACCCGGAGGAACGAGAGGATTTGAGACCGGAATGAAAGTATCCGTATTATTGTTAGAGCACTCTGAGGGATGTGAGTGGCCATGGGCGAAGCCCCTTCAATCTTACAAATAGTAGGGTATCAAAATAGCGGAAAAACGACACTTGTAGAGAAAATTGTGCATGCATTAGCCGAAAGCGAAATGAAAGTTGCTACAATTAAACATCACGGGCACGGAGGTTTTCCAGAAGTAGCGCAAAAAGATAGCGAAAGACACCGTAAAGCTGGTGCTGTCGTAAGTAGTGTAGAAGGTGCTGGATTACTTTCACTTTCTTCACTAAGAAAGAAATGGTCCTTGCAAGAAATTATTCGCTTATATGAGTTTTTTAAAGTGGATACAATTTTAATAGAGGGCTATAAAAAAGAGAACTACCCGAAAGTAGTGTTACTTCGTTCTGCGGAAGATGCTGAGCTTTTACATAAAGTAGAAAATATAGTGGCGGTTATTACGTGGTATGATGTCCCAGTAAATATACGAGAAGAATATAAAGTATTTCATATAACAGAAGAAGAGTTGTACATAGACTGGTTTTTACAAACGGTTAGGAGTGCGAAATGACAAATACATATTATGAAGTAATTGATACAGAAATCTCGATTGAAGAGGTAACGAAGAAAGTAATTCGACGTGAATGCGGTGCTGTTACAACATTTATTGGAACGGTTAGAGAGTTTACGAAAGGGCGTCGTACATTATACTTAGAATATGTCGCTTATAAAACGATGGCAGAAAAGATGCTAGAGAAAATCGGCCTGGAAGTGAAAGAGAAATGGCCGGGTACATATGTTGCGATTACACATCGCATCGGTACGTTGCAAATTTCTGATATAGCGGTTGTTGTTGCTGTTTCAACACCACACCGTAAAGCGGCTTATGAAGCGAACGAATATATTATGGAACGCATAAAACAAATTGTTCCGATTTGGAAAAAGGAGTTTTGGGAAGATGGTGACTCATGGATTGGTGATCAATTAGAAAAAACACCATATCCGGCGGGAGAGCCTGGGAAGGAGCTATAAGTATGATTCGAGTATTGTTATTTGCGCACTTGCAAGAAGAAGCAGGGACAAGTGAATTACAAATAGAGAAAGAAAATATTACGGTTGCACAGTTAAAAGATGTTGTTGCGAACGAATATAATGTACCAGTTTCAGAGCCAATTATGGTTGCGATTAATGAAGAATATGCAAATGAAGATGACAAGGTCCAATCTGGTGATGTTGTTGCACTAATCCCACCAGTGAGCGGTGGTTAATATTGGATTCATTAAAACGACTTTCCTATATAGGGAAAGTCGTTTTTTTATGGCAGTTTTGAGAACACTAATCTATAGAACAAGGAGGGAATTATGAAAAAAATATGTGTAGTTATGACAATGCTATGTGCGTCTTTTTTCTCTTCTCCAAGTGATTCTTTCGCGAAAGAATCAAGAGAACAGCTTTTAGAGAGTGCATTATCAAATAGGTACTATTCAGTTATTAGACAAGTGACAGAAGATCAATATGAATGTGCTTCAGTCATAAATATAAAGCGTCTCGGCAAGAAAGATGAATTTGTTCCTAGGTATGAAGTGAAGCTACAATTTCTTACATTTCAAGGAGCGCATAATCCCCCGAACGATAAAGTTACGCTTACTTTGGAAGACCATTTAGATCACGTAAAGATAAAGAAAGTGGAGCGAGAAAAGAATGTTTCTGACGCTATTGCAGAAAAAGTTTGTGAACGGGAAAAAGAAAAAATAAAAGCTCACTCTAATGACTTAGAGTGATAACCTATGCATTTAGTAAAGAAAGGTAATGAGTGATGGATATATTTTTAGCGATTTTACCAGCTATATTTTGGGGAAGTATTGTGCTATTTAATGTAAAACTGGGCGGGGGACCGTATAGTCAAACGCTCGGAACAACGTTTGGAGCACTTATTTTCTCAATTGTTGTTTATATTTTTATGAAGCCAGTATTAACACCTACCGTTATCGGAGTTGGAGTTGTGTCAGGTTTATTTTGGGCGCTTGGTCAGGCAAATCAATTGAAAAGTATTGATTTAATGGGTGTTTCGAGGACGATGCCAATTTCAACAGGACTTCAATTAGTCGCGACGACTTTATTTGGCGTTATCGTATTTCATGAATGGTCCACGACAATATCGGTCGTCCTTGGGATTTTAGCGCTCGTTTGTATTATTATCGGTGTTATTTTAACATCGCTTCAAAGTGAAGAAGAAAAGAATGCAGAACAAGCAGCAAACTTTAAAAGAGGTATCGTAATTTTATTAATTTCAACAGTCGGCTATTTAGTTTACGTAGTAGTGATTAGACTATTTAACGTAGATGGTTGGTCAGCTTTGTTGCCACAAGCAGTTGGTATGGTGTTAGGTGGGATTTTGCTTACCTTTAAACATCATCCATTTAATAAATATGCAATTCGAAATATTATTCCAGGATTAATTTGGGCAGCTGGAAATATGTTTTTATTCATTTCGCAGCCGCGTGTTGGAGTAGCAACAAGTTTCTCGCTATCGCAAATGGGAATTATTATTTCCACGCTTGGTGGGATCCTTATATTAGGTGAAAAGAAAACGAAACGTCAATTAACGGGTATCGTTGTCGGTATTGTTTTTATTATCGCAGCCGGAATTATGTTAGGTATAGCCAAAAGTTAAAGGAGGTATGGAAATGTATAGTGATTTAGCAGGGAAAGTTGTCGTTATTACAGGATCAGCAACTGGTCTTGGAAGAGCGATGGGAGTGAGGTTTGCTAAGGAAAAAGCGAAAGTGGTTATTAATTATCGCTCACGAGAATCAGAAGCGAATGATGTGTTAGAAGAAATTAAAAAGGTAGGCGGCGAAGCGATTGCTGTAAAAGGTGATGTAACCGTCGAATCGGATATTGTGAATCTCATTCAATCTGCTGTGAAAGAGTTTGGTACGCTTGACGTTATGATTAATAATGCAGGGATAGAAAACGCGGTACCGTCGCATGAAATGCCGCTTGAAGATTGGAATAGGGTAATTAATACAAATTTAACAGGTGCTTTTTTAGGAAGTCGTGAAGCGATTAAATATTTTGTAGAACATGATATTAAAGGGTCAGTCATTAATATGTCTAGTGTTCATGAGAAAGTTCCGTGGCCACTATTTGTGCACTATGCAGCAAGTAAGGGTGGCATTAAACTGATGACAGAAACGTTAGCGCTAGAGTATGCGCCAAAAGGTATTCGAGTAAATAATATAGGACCAGGTGCAATTAATACGCCAATCAATGCAGAAAAGTTTGCTGATCCTAAAAAACGTGCTGACGTAGAAAGTATGATACCTATGGGCTACATTGGAAAACCTGAAGAAATCGCAGCAGTAGCAACTTGGCTTGCTTCATCAGAGGCGAGTTACGTAACCGGAATTACGCTATTTGCAGATGGTGGAATGACGTTATATCCATCGTTTCAAGCTGGGCGTGGGTAATATAAAAGGACGAAGAGATAAAACTCTTCGTCCTTTTTTTACAAAAAAAAATAGCGGCCAGCTATTTTAAATTTAGTGATTAATTGTATCTTGAAGAAATTCTGTTGCTTGATGTTCAGAAACATTTTGTACGAGTGCAACTTCACTGATCATCATTTTTCGGGCGTTATCTAGCATTTGTTTTTCACTCGCATTTAAAGTTCTCTCTTTATTGCGGCGAAGTAAATCCCGAACAACTTCTGCGCTATCTTGTAAATTGCCGTTTTTCATTTTTTCCATATTCATTGTATATCTTTGTTTCCATGAGAGTGATGTGTCTGACTCCCCGTTTTGAAATTCAAGAAGTATATCATCTAACGTACCTCGATCAACGATATAACGAATACCTGATTTTTTTAATTGATCCATCGGAAGCATTACTTGCATATCTTTACTAATGATGCGTATCACACAATATTGACGTGAAGTGCCTAATATTTCTTTCTCTTCAATTGCTTCGATGATTCCTGCACCGTGCATTGGATAAACGATTTTATCACCAATTTGAAACAAATCATCCACCTCCATATGTGGTAACCACTTTTAATGATAACATACGTATGTAAAAATGTCAAATTTTATATAATAACATAATATTTATATTCGAGTCAATAAGATAAAGTGCTTTTTTTGTATTTTTTCGGGTTTTATTTATAGTGATTTTTTTAGAAAAATAGTACAGGTGAAGAAAGAAGGCATATCCACTTATTTTTAAGCATAAAATGTAAAAGCGCTAATACAATATACCTAAATCCGTTCTTTGCAAAGGAGGGAGAGAAGGTGGGGCGCACAATAAAAATTGATATTACAAATAAAGTTGTAGCTAAATTTAGACCAAATTATTTGGAATTATATACGAGTAAATTTATGATAGGTAAGTTTTATGTCTATACTGAAGATAAAAAATATGTGTTAGAAGACGGATATATATATGAGAATGGAAAGTTTTATCGCATCATAGATACGCACCGTGGCAATAATCAAGCGGCGGAGGGCTGCGATCTAGGATGGTGTTAACATGATTCGTGTGAAAGTTTTTGATGAAAGTCACGAAAAAGACTTAGAAGACGCTGTGAATGTGTTTTTGAAAAAGATTGATGATAGCAACTTTGTAGATATTAAGTATCAAGTTGGTGTTTCTATTAACGACGATGAAAACCAAATTTATTGTTTTTCAGCAATGATTGTTTATAAAGCATAAAAAAGAGCTGGCTCACCCAGCTCTTTTTTATGTTTTATGTTGGGACAACATGTGTCGGTAATACGTTCATAATAGATTGGGTTGTGCCTAATTTCTTTGTCGTTAAAAGAGGCTCCCCTGTTTCATGGTTTTGGGCATCTTTACACATACCAAGGTGATAACGATCACCTAAAAATGGATCAATATAAAAACCGTTTTTGAATACTTTATCATTTGGATGTTTTTCATGATGAATATCAGAGCAGTTAATGCAATAGAACATCGCTTTCATCCCCTTTTTATTTTTGTTTGAAAAAAGTGAGTCGGTAGTCATTTCGCTCCTGAGGAAATGTTGAGGAGAAGAGAAATAACTACCTACTCAAATGGTGGGCATATTCCTTCTGACTTTGTCATATCTCGCGTATTGTCCCTTGAGGGAAGGAGGAGAGACGAAGTACGCATGATATAAGTAAGGCGCTTCTTTCAATATGAATGATGGAGTTTCATGTTGAGAGAAGTTTTTATTTTGTATTGCCTTTGTGAGTATATTATGAGGAAATGCTAAGAGGGTGTTTGTCCTGTTGAAAAAATGTTGAGAATTTCTCAACAGTAAAAGGATTAGCGTTGACATGAAACTAAAAGGTGTTATATTATCAAAGTATAACCAAAAGGTGTTATGTTATAACGCCGAGTAAAGGAGAATGAAAATGGAACAACAAAATACATTAAATGATATTAAACAAACAATCGTTTTTAACGCGTCTATTCAAAAGGTATGGAGTGTAGTATCAACTGCAGAAGGGATTGCGTCATGGTTTATGCCAAATGATTTTGTATTAGAGGTAGGACATGAATTTCATGTGCAATCACCATTTGGGCCATCACCATGTAAAGTATTAGAAATTGATGAACCAAACCATTTATCTTTCTCATGGGATACAGATGGCTGGGTTGTTTCATTTGATTTGAAAGACTTAGGAGATAACAAAACAGAATTTACGTTAATTCACGGCGGCTGGAAACATCCTGATGAAATTCTTCCGAAAGCAAATGCGAAGAGCTCTATTATTCGCGATAGAATGAGCGGTGGTTGGGTAGCGATTGTAAATGAAAAACTGAAAAAGGTTGTCGAAGGCTAAGTGTCCTCGTCAGCAGCGAAATATGATGTATTTCAAGCAATTGCTGATCCAACCCGCCGAGAAGTAATACGGTTATTAAGTGACAAAGAGTTACCGATTTCCAAAATAACGGATCACTTTCCGATGAGTCGTACTGCGGTTGTAAAGCACCTTCATATTCTTTCAGAAGCGAATTTAGTAAGTGGAAGAAAAAGCGGAAGAGAGAAGATATATCGTTTGCATCCAGAACCATTAGAAGAATTACAACAATGGCTCTCGTATTATGAACGTTTTTGGGATAATAAATTATCCATGCTGAAACATATTGTGGAGAATGAAGAATAAAAAAGGATGACCAAAATGGTCATCCTTTTTTATTGTTGCTCACTTGTTTGTGTAGCTGGCTTTAATAAAAGCCAAGCGATAATTAATGTAAATACTGCTAATACGAAAGTGCTCATATAAATGACGTGTACGCTTGATGCTAATGCAGATTGCGATTCGGTTACTACGTTTGCTGTAGTACCGCCATGTCCACCAGATACAAGATCAAGATTTTTAATACCACGTGCGTGAATCATCGTATTGAAGATTGTACCGAATATTGCAGCACCTAACGTTTGACTAAATGTATTAATAAATGTGTTTAAACCAACAGCTGTTCCGCGTGTATGAGCTGGTACGGCTGCTTGAATTGTTACCATGTAAATCGGTGTCACAAGCCCCATGCCTAAGCCGAATAATCCGACTGCTACATAAATAAGGAACGATGGTGAATTTGTTGATAGTGTAAATAATAAGAACGTAGCGACTGATAAAATGCTAGCTCCAAGTAAAATGATTTGTTTCGTTTTTAATTTGCCTACTAAGTTACCAGAGAAAATAGCGCCAAATGTCCACATAACAGGAATTGGCATTAAAATAAGTCCAGCTTCTGTAGCGTTTTTCCCTAATACACCTTGGCTCCAAATTGGAAGGTACATTGTAATACTAATAATCATTGCGCCAGCAATAAGAGTTAATATATTTATCGTAGATAATGTACGGTTAGAGAAAAGTGCTAGCGGAATTAATGGTTCCGGAGATTTCTTCTCGATGAATAAGAAAATAATAAATGAAATAGCGGCAAAGATTAATAGGCCGATAATTGTCATGTCTCCCCAGTTTTGCTTACTGCTACCTGTTAATAATGCATATAGTAGAGCGATTGTACTTAATGAGAAGACTGTTGCGCCAAGATAATCGATATGATGCTTAGCAGGTTTAATAGATTCTTTGTAGTAAATTGCAATCATTAAGCAAGCAATAATTCCGAATGGCACGTTTAGGAAGAAAATATAGCGCCAAGAAAGGGAATCAACTAAAAATCCACCTACTAACGGTCCGATAACACCGGATACACCCCAAACGGCACTCATCCAACCTTGTGCTTTCGCGCGGTCTTTCGCTTCGCTATATAAGTCTCCAATAATCGTCATTGTGATTGGCATAACAGCACCAGCACCGATACCTTGAAGCGCGCGGAAGAAGATTAATTGTTCCATCGATGTAACGACTCCGCAAAGTGCAGAACCGACTAAAAAGATTGTAGCTCCGATCAGTAAAACTTTTTTACGGCCAAATAAATCAGCGAGCTTTCCGTATATTGGAGTCGAAACAGCTGTTGCAAGCATATAAATTGCATATACCCAACTAACAAGTTCGACGCCTGACAAATCACTCGTTATACGAGGGATTGCTGTACTAACAATCGTTCCTTCTACCGCAGAAAGAAACGTCATTAACATTAAAGACATCATGACTTTTTTTCTCATTTGTTTTTCCCCTTACCCTTTTTTAAATATTCAACAATATAAAATATAAAGGTACTAAGGTATATAAAGCAACAAAAAAGCAATGGAAAGTTAAGTGGAGCCTATATTTGTCGTTTCTTGTCGGTAAGTCGATATATTTGGGAAATCGCCGATATAAGTTGCAGAATCGCTCATATAATTTCATGTACCTATAAAAAAAGAAACAGGAATCCCTGTTTCTTTTTTTTAATACTGCATTTTCGCGTTTTCTCCAGCTGTCGTTCCGGCAATTCTACCAGTAACAAGGGCTGATGTAATATTATAGCCACCAGTATAACCATGAATATCAAGAACTTCTCCGCAGAAATATAAGCCGTTCGTAAATTTAGAAGACATTTCTTTCGGATTAATTTCTTTCACGGATACACCGCCGCCAGTAACGAATGCTTTTTCAATTGACTGCGTACCATTTACATTCACAGTAAACTCTTTAAAGTCTTTCACAAGTGCACGAATCTTTTCGTGAGAAACTTGTCCAGCTTGTTCGCTGCCGTCAATTTCATTTTTTTCTAATAAGAATAGGAAGTAACGTTCAGGAACATAACCTTTTAAAACGTTTTTAATTCCTTTTTTTGGATCTTCTTTCATTTGTTTCAGCATGCGCTGAAACAGTTGCTCACTATTTTCCTCTGGCAATGCATCAATACTCATTTGTATTGTATTCGTTTTAAACTTTTTCAGTGCTTTCACGACGAATTGGCTACAGCGAAGAGCAGCAGGTCCAGATAGGCCGAAATGAGTGAAGAGCATGTCCATTTTGTGAGAAATGATAGCTTTTCCTTTCGGGTTTAATACACTTAAGTTTATATCACGTAAAGCAAGACCTTGTAATGAGCGGTCACGTATAAACGGCTCGTTTGAAAGGATAGGTACTTCTGTTGGGAATAATTCTGTGATTGTATGACCCGCTTTTTCAGCCCAAGCATATCCGTCTCCAGTAGATCCAGTTTGAGGAACTGATTTTCCGCCAACAGCGATAACGACGTGATTTGTTTCTAACACTTCGCCTGTTTGCAGTATAACTGCTTTTGTTTGACCATTTTCATATTCAATCGTTTCAACAGGCGTATTTGTACGAATTTTTACACCTAAGTCTTTTAATCGTGTTAAAAGTGCGTCTACAACAGATTGTGCTTTGTTTGACACAGGGAACATGCGACCGTGGTCTTCTTCTTTCAATTTAACACCGAGATTTTCGAAGAATGTAATAATATCTTCATTATTAAAAATAGAAAAAGCGCTGTATAAGAAGCGACCGTTTCCTGGTATATGTTTAACAATTTCATCAAGTGGTAGACGGTTCGTTACGTTACAGCGTCCGCCACCAGAAATTGCAAGTTTACGCCCAAGTTTATTTCCTTTATCAAGAAGTAAGACATTTGCGCCTTCTTCTGCAGCACCAATTGCAGCCATTAGCCCAGAAGGACCGCCGCCGATGACAATAACATCATAATGCATAATATATCGACCTCATTTTCTACATTTCCTGCCTAAAAGAATAGCATGTTTTCCCTTAAAAGAAAAATAGAGTGAAGTACTGCTTAATGAGAGAATTGTGGTACAATACAAAAGTTAGAGTTCAGCACTATCCTGCCATTTGTAGGCGATAAGACTAAAACCTCAAGATTTAGGAGAAGTAAATAGGGAGTCTGTTAGCCTGTAAATGCTCGAATGGTTCAACTAATAAGGAGTAGGAGAGAAGTCTCCAACTAATTATAGTTTCACTTTATGTAGATGTAGGAGGATTTTTGTATGTCCGATTCGAAATTTCTGCGCGGAACGCTTATTGTTACGCTAGGGACATTTTTAGTAAAGTTCTTAGGCATGATTTACGTCTTTCCGTTTCATGCATTAGTAGGAACAGAAGGCGGAACGCTCTATACATATGGATACATTCCATATACGATCTTTTTAAGTATCGCAACGGCAGGTGTGCCACTTGCTGTTTCAAAATTTGTTTCCAAATATAATGCGCTTGGCGATTATAAAACGAGCCGGAGAATGTTCCGCTCGGGAATGGTTATGATGATAGTAACAGGAGTTCTTTCGTTCTTAGTACTGTACATGACGGCGCCATTGTTTGCAGAAGCGATGCTTGGTAAACAAAGTATACACAATAATGTAGGAGAAGTTACGACGATCATTCGTCTTGTAAGTTTCGCGCTTATTGTTGTACCAGCAGCGAGTTTAATTCGTGGTTATTTCCAAGGTCACCAGTCTATGGGACCAACTACCGTTTCACAAATTATTGAACAAATTATTCGTATCGTCTTTTTATTAGCAGGTAGTTTTATCGTTATTAAAGTACTTGGCGGTACAGTTGCAACAGCAGTTGGAGTAGCGACATTTGCTGCGTTCGTTTCAGCGGTTGGAGCACTCGGTGTGTTAATTTGGTACTGGCTAAAACGTAAAAAATATTTGGATCAATATTTAATTGAACAAACTGTACCAGAATCAACAGTAAGCACCGTTCAATTGTTTAAAGAGTTATTTGCATATGCGATTCCTTACGTTGTAATTGGGTTAACAATTCCTTTATATCAACAAATTGATACATTGACATTTAACTCAATTATGCAGGCGATTGGTCAAGGTGATATCGCAGAGCGAGCTCTCGGTATTTTCACAATGTGGACGCATAAGTTAATTATGATTCCTGTATCACTTGCAACAGCGTTTAGTTTAACGCTTGTACCAGCAATTACAAAATCATTTACTGAAAAACAATACCGCTATTTGAAATTACAAATTACACAAACATTCCAGGCAAATATGTTTTTAACATTGCCAGCAGTTGTCGGTATTTCTTCACTTGCATATCCAATTTATACTGCGTTTTACGATTCAGATCCACTAGGTGGACAAGTATTAATGTGGTATGCACCAGTTGCGTTGTTATTCGCTTTATTTACAGTAACAGCGGCAATCCTGCAAGGTATTAACCAGCAGAAGCATGCGATTATTGCGCTTATAATGGGCGTTATTTTGAAATTTGTATGTAACGTAATCTTTATTCGTTATTTCGGTACAGTAGGAGCAATTCTAGCGACAGCAGTTGGTTTCTTAGCTTCTGTTTGGTACACAAATCAACAAATTAAAAAATACGCACACTATTCATTCGGTGTTGTATATAAAAGAACATTCCAAATTGCAGTACTGACACTTATAATGGTCGTTGCTGTAAAACTATCACAATGGATTCTATCCTTCATGATTTCGCCTGATGGCCGTATTGGTGCTCTTATAACAGTTGCGATTTGTGCAGGTATTGGCGGTCTTGTTTACGGATTGTTAGCAATTCGCACAGGAGTACTTGAAAGAGTATTTGGTGGAGAAGCATTAGATAAAATTCAACGTAAACTTGGTAGTAGATTTAAAATAAAGTTGAAATCAAGAGGGGCGTAATTACGTCCCCTTTTCTATGATAAATAAAGAAGGTGAAAAACGTGAGATTAGATAAATTATTAGCAAATATGGGATATGGAAGTAGAAAAGAAGTAAAGAAATTATTGAAAGATGGCGTTGTGAAAATTGATGGAACGCCAGTAAAAGATGCGAAAGTTCATGTAAATGTAGAAGAGCAAGAAGTTATGATTCACGGTGAAGTTGTGGAATACAAAGAATTTGTTTACTTAATGATGCATAAACCACAAGGTGTTATTTCAGCGACGGAAGATGATAATCATGAAACAGTAATAGATTTATTAGAATTAGAAGATGCAATCTTTGATCCGTTCCCAGTTGGACGACTTGATATCGATACGGAAGGCTTCCTATTGATAACAAATGATGGGAAGTTATCACATCAATTATTATCTCCGAAAAAGCATGTGCCGAAAAAATATTATGCACACGTTGCAGGAGTAGTAACAGAAGAGGATGTAAAAGAATTTGCTAAAGGTGTTATTTTAGACGATGGCTATGAAACAAAGCCAGGTGCACTTACAATATTGAAAAGCGATGATATTTCTGAAATTGAGCTTGTGATTACGGAAGGGAAATTCCATCAAGTGAAGCGTATGTTTGAAGCGGTAGGAAAAAAAGTAGTCTACCTAAAGAGAACAGAGATGGGTCCGTTAGTATTAGATGAAGAACTAGAACTTGGACAATACCGAGAGCTAACAGATGAAGAAGTAGAAATGTTAAAAACATATCAAGTAGATACTGAAAAGTAGTACCTTTATAGGCGCAGAAAAGACCCCTTTCTAATTATTAGAAAGGGGTATGTATTTATTTACCATACAATTATTTTTCGTTATGAGGTCATTCTCACTTTCTTTCCTGTTGTTGTCCACTTACCGCGGCAAGGGCTATACACGAGTTCATTAAACTGCAACACATTTAGATCACGTTGTATCGTTCGCGGTGTGATCCCGAACTCATCTACAAGGTCTTTCGTCGTTACCGTTCCGTTTTCATTGATGTACATATAAATTGATTTAATGCGTGTTAGCATACGAGTAGTTGTAGGTTTCAAGAGAAAACCACTCCTCTACTAGTTTTTTTGACCCCATTCAGGAAAGAAGGTCGTTACTACCATTGTACTCTACATGATAAAATTCATGCTTTAATCTACTTAAATTTTACAGAAATTTAACAAATATTCATATAGAAAAATATTGGTAGTTGACATTGTATATATGGTCAGTCAACTAACACATAAAATTCTACGTAAAACGCCAAATTCCTGCAAATTTTTTTGAAAAAACAAAAGAAAAACTAATAAGAAATATCTGAAATATTACAATTGTTCGGTATTTAGTTTTCGTGTATGGCATAAGAGATTTCGGTTTGTTATGATGAAAGAAACAATATAGTGAAGGATGGATGCGTGATGTCAGCAATTAATTGGACAGAAGAAGTTGCGAAACGAAAAGATGATTTAATTCGTGATACACAACAATTTTTACAAATTAAAAGTGTATGGGAAGAAGAATCTGCGAAAGAGGGCGCACCATTCGGTGAAGGTGTAGAAAAAGCTTTATCTTTCATGTTACATAAAGGAGAAACTGAAGGTTTTACTTCTAAAAATTTAGAAGGATATGCAGGTCATCTTGAAATGGGGCAAGGAGAAGAATTAGTAGGTATTCTCTGTCACGTTGACGTTGTACCAGAAGGAGATGGCTGGACGACTCCTGCATATAGTGCAGATATTCGCGACGGAAAGATTTTTGCACGTGGTGCAATTGACGATAAAGGCCCAACGATGGCAGCATATTATGCGATGAAAATTGTGAAAGAATTAGGCTTACCTCTTTCCAAACGTGTTCGTATGATTATAGGAACAGATGAGGAAAGCAATTGGAAATGTGTAGATCACTACTTTAAAAACGAAGAAATGCCAACAATCGGTTTTGCGCCAGACGCGGATTTTCCAATTATTAATGCAGAAAAAGGAATTTCTGATATACAAGTTGTGCAAAATGGTAGTGAAGAGAAAAAAGGTACATATGAACTTGTTTCATTTGATTCAGGGCGCCGTTTAAATATGGTTCCTGATTTTGCAGAAGCGGTTATTACAGGAGAAGATGTAAATGCACTTACAGTAGCATATGAAGAGTATTTACAAACTGCTAAAAAAATAGGGAAATCGACTATAGAAGGAAATACAGTGACGTTGCAAATAGAAGGAATTTCAGCGCATGGATCTACTCCTGAAAAAGGAGAAAATGCAGGTTTATTATTAGCAAACTTCTTAACTACAGTTTCACTTGATGGAAAAGCAACTGCATTTGCGACATTTGCAACAGAAACATTTACTGGTGATATTTTTGGTGAAAAAGCTACTATTGCTTATAAAGATGAAATTAGCGGTCCGTTAACAGTGAATGTCGGTCGCATTTCTTATACGAAAGAAAACGGTGGTAACTTAGGGCTAAACGTACGTTACCCAGTTACAACTAACTTTGAAGAAACAATTGTGAAGTTGAAAGCATATGTTGGTACGCATGGTTTTGAAGTGGCTGACTATTCTAATTCTCGCCCGCATCACGTCGATAAAGATCACGTATTAATCCGTACGTTACAACGTGTGTATGAAGAACAAACAGGTGAAAAAGCAGAACTATTAGCAATCGGCGGCGGTACTTATGCTCGTTCATTAAAAGCTGGTGTGGCATTTGGCCCGCTATTCCCTGGAAAAGAAGAACTTGCGCATCAAAAAGATGAGTATATCGAAATTGAAGACTTATTAAAAGCAACAGCAATTTACGCGCAAGCAATTCATGAATTAGCGAAGTAATGGATATATAAATAATGTCCGCTCTCTATTTTGGAGAGCGGCTTCTTTTTACCTGAATGAGATAAGAAAGAAAAGCAACAATAGAAAGAAGGAGAAGATGTACATGGAACTGCATTATTTTGTCGCAATTACGTTACCGAATCATATAAAAGAAATGCTGTCTAACTATAAAGAGGACATGCAAGAGGAATTACAATTTCGTTCATGGGTACATAAAGAAGACTATCATATTACCCTTTCATTTTTAGGGAGTGCAACGGAGGAACAGCTAGAGGGAATAAAGAATGGATTACAAACAATTGCAGAAACAAAAGAACTATCGTTCACATTACAAGGTTTTTCAACGTTTGGTAGGGAAGATCAGCCTCGTATTTTTTGGGCGAAGGTAAGTGAGAATCACGATTTGTTTCAGTTGCAAAAGCAAATACATGCCATTTGTGAAGAAAATGGATTTTCTCTAGAAACACGCCCATATCACCCGCATATTACCGTTGCTCGTAAATGGATAGGAGAAGAAAAGTTTCGTTTAGAAAGTATAAAAGAAGTGCCTGAAATATCATTTCAAGCAGATACAATTACTTTATACGAATCCCACGTGAAAGAAACCCCGAAGTATAAATCGATTGCTGAAATAAAATTACAAAAATAGAATGTTGAAAACGTTTTTTATGCAGGTGAATATACTATAGAGAAGAATGGAGTTACTGTATAGAGTCTTGTTGATAAGAAAAGCCTTATCATTTGCAGCTCATTTTATCTCGCCTAATTGGTGAAGGCTAATAATAAGTGAGGATGGAGAAATTTTCTCGCTCATTAAAGTTTCACTTTATTTTAACTTTGAGAATGATGGTGATTTTTTTATGTTGAAAGTAAAACGTCCATTTGATGCCTATTTAGATGAAATGAATAAAATTACAATTTTGCTCCCACATGCGTATGGAACAAGTCGGACATTTCGTTTGCAAGAAGGAAGTAATGTGAAAGATTTACCGATTGCTCATACGATTGCGCTTCCAGATGCAACGAAGTATGAGTGCTTTATAGAAGAGCCGCTAGATGTGGGGAAGTATTATACAGTACGAGATGAACGGAATGAAGAAACTGATTTACAAATAGGTGCTGTTATTCGAACAAAAATTTTCGATGAAAAGTATTATTACGAAGGTACAGATTTAGGTGCTGTTTATCAAAAAGAAGAAACGACATTTAAAGTATGGGCCCCAACTGCAAGGCTTGCGAAAGTAAGAATTTATAAGAGCGATAAAGAATATGCCGATCATGAAATGTACAGGGGAGAAAACGGAGTTTGGATTCAAACATTACAAGGTGATTTAGACGGAGCACGCTATACATTTCTTGTTTGTATTAATTTAATATGGAACGAAGCTGTGGATCCTTATGCAAAGTCGGTGACGGTAAATGGAAAACATGGTGTTGTTATCAATTTAGAAAAAACGAATGTAACAAGACGAGAGGGATTACCAACATTACAATCAATGACAGATGCCATATTGTATGAACTGCATATTCGTGATGCGACTATACATCCAAATAGTGGAGTAATTCAAAAGGGAACATATAAAGGATTGATGGAAGAGGGAACAACAGGACGGAATGGGACATTAACAGGGTTGTCTCATATAAAAGATTTAGGTGTTACACATGTTGAACTATTACCTTTATATTGTTTCGGTGGTGTAGATGAGGCGAATCCTTCGTCCGCCTATAATTGGGGATATAATCCATTATATTACAATGCACCAACAGGATATTATGCTACAAACCCCTCTGATCCGTATAACAGGATAGTTGAGTGCAAACAACTAATTGAAACATTTCATAAACAAGGTATTAGGGTGATTATAGATGTTGTATATAATCATGTTTATGAAAGAGAGCTATCATCATTTGAAAAGCTTGTTCCAGGATATTATTTTCGTCATGGTGAAGATGGTATGCCTTCTAATGGGACGGGAGTCGGAAATGATATAGCGTCTGAACGGAAAATGATGAGGAAATTCATTGTAGAGTCTATTTTATATTGGCTTACTGAATACAATGTCGATGGATTCCGATTCGACTTAATGGGAATTTTAGATGTTGATACAATGAATATGATAGAAAAAGAAGTGCGAAACATAAAAAGAGATGCTTTGTTATTAGGAGAAGGATGGGATTTACAAACACCGCTTCCTCGTGAGGAAAAAGCAACGTTAAATAATGCGAAGAAAATGCCACATATCGCGCAGTTTAATGATCAATTTCGTGATGGGATAAAAGGGAGTACATTTCATATAAATAAGCGTGGTTTTGCATTTGGTGGGCATGTAGACTGTAATCATTTGCAGTATATTGCAGCAGGAAGTCTTTTAAGTATGAAAGAAACAGGGCTGTTTCTAGAGCCAGCGCAAAGCATTAACTATGTAGAATGTCATGATAATATGACGATGTGGGATAAACTAGTGCGCAGTAATGAAGAATCAGAAACGATTTTGAAAAAACGTCACCTGTTAGCGAGCGCAATGGTTATTCTTTCACAAGGCATTCCTTTCTTACACGCAGGGCAAGAGTTTTATCGTACGAAGAAAGGAAATGAAAATAGTTATAATGCAAATGATGAGATCAATCAATTAGATTGGGATCAAAAAGAGAAAGAGATAGAGACCGTTAACTATATAAAAGGTTTAATTGCGATTCGTAAAGAGCATGGGGCATTCCGATTACAAAGCGCAGACCTTATAAAAAAACATATGACTTTTTTACAAACATCTACAGAAGTACTTGCATATCACCTAGAGCATGTAGAAACGTTTGGGCCGTGGAAAGAGATTATCGTCTTATTTAATAGCGGTCAACTTCCGAAAGAAGCAACGTGGCATGTGTTAGTAAACGAAAACGAAGCGAAAATAGAGCCAATTTCTTCATTTAGAGGAAAGGAACTTAAGCTCGCTCCAATTAGCACGTATATATTGACGATAATGTGACAAATCGCTACTTGACGATGAGAATGCATGCCCATCAACTTAAGAGTGAGCACAACCTGAGCTTTCGACTCATCGGATCAAAACATTCCTAAAATAAAAGCATACTCTTAAAAATAAGCATCTCAAATAAACCCTAA